>DAIMEA010000253.1:0-6231 GCA_036725585.1 Prolixibacteraceae bacterium
TTTCACCTTTGCAATGATCCCCGACATCAGGTAGTCGCACCGTTCATAGCCCAGAGATAGATATTGACCATCGGTAATTTTTACCTGTGCCTCGAAGTCGGCCCCATTTTTTACGGTGCGGTAAAGAGCAGCGCCACAGTCCATGCCTATGGCCCAATGCGAATTCATGGTCGAAAAAGTGAGTGCCCCTGCCGCTTCGGTGGTGTTCAGCTTAGTAATTTCAGCAACCGTTTCGCCGGCATCCCAAACATTGTTGTTCAGAAGGATACCTTCCCAAATCGTACCGCTCACCCCCGACGAAAGGTAATCGATTTGTGCACTGAAATCGTCGCTGTAGGTGGTTCCTTCATCCTGGGCCTGAACCGTACAGACGAACAAAAATGCTACAGCAAACGTCAATAATGATAAAGTAAAGTTTTTCATAATCAATTGTTTTGAAGTTTTACGTTTCTTTTTCTTTTATAGATTTTCATTTATCATCTCCCTTTATCCGTTTCAGCCCCATTCATTACCTCATTCATGAAGGCGTTTAAACTCATTTGTACAAGAGTAAATAAGCTGATTTTTCGGCTGAGAGATGGAAAGAAATGTTTAAAAAACTTGCACAAATGTGCAGAACAAAAGCTAATGAATTACTGATTTTCTGACAATTAATAGATACAACGAATTCCTGCCGGGAAAGAAGGCACGAAAATTTTCCCTGGTATTCAGTCCAAAAATTGTCCGTTTTACTGTGGAAGAATTTTAGCAGCAGCAAGAGACTCAGCCAGGGATTGGGCTCCTGGATATGCAGGATCGATAATCCGTATCTGTTTCAGGAATTCTTCAGCGCGGGAAAAATCGCGATTACGGATATTGTAAAGACACAGGTTGCTGAGAAAATCAGGATCGTTTTTACAATCGGGAAAAGCTTTTAGTAAATGAATAATGGCGTTTTTTTCATTCCGTTCGAACAGAATTTCCCCAACAACCCGGTTCGCCAGTGGTGTTTCTTTAATCCGAAGGGATTGGCGCAGTTTTTCAAGCGCTAAATCCTGCTCTCCTTCCTCAAGGTATTGCAGGGCTTCGCGGATGTATCCCCCGACCTGGGTTGGGATCACAGATAGTATTGATTGAAGTTCAGGAACAGGTTCCGGGCTTTCTCCCGGATATAAAACAGCAATCATATCGGAGATTTCACGGGCTTCTTTTTCCTGCCCCTTGGCTCTTTGGACGGCCATCATTTGCATGTAAATCCATTTCTTTTGCCGGGTATCGGCGTAGTTCAGTGCACGGTTAAGGTCCGACAAAGCCTCGGAATAATCTTTTCGTGCCGATGCTATTATCGAACGATAATATAAGGGAAAAAACGACGTTTCCCGATCCGGAAACCGGCGAATATAACGAGCTGCTTCCGGAAAATCGTTGTTTTGCATCAGGCTTTCAATCATCCCCATATATGCTCCCTCATAAAAAGGATCGATCAGGTGGATCGCATAAAAAGCCCGGAATGCATCTTCGTACCTCTTTTTTTCAAAAAAGTGAACTGCCCATTGCTTTCGGGCATTCAGGATCTCGAGGGGATTTTTATTCCAGGAAGCATCGACTAGGGAATCGATAAAAGAAAGCCGGTCGTTTTTGACCATACTGTTTTCCGAAACATCTTTAGGACGGAAAGGCCAATAGTGCATTAAAGCATCTACTTTATGTAACGCCAATAGGCTGTCGAATGCTGTATAACCCCAGTTTCGTTGATAATAAGCCGATGTTTGAAAAAGTACCGGATTGAAATTCCCGATCAATTTTGATTGGATGATGCTTTGATAAAAAGCGTCGGCCATCAGGAATTGACCATCGATTGTTGGATGTACATGTTCGGTAAAATACGCATTTCCAACCAGCCGGTTATCAGAATGATCCTCAAAAATCTGTTCCATGGGAATTCGAATTGCCCCAAAACGAAGGGCTTCTTCAGCAATCACCTGGTTGATATGTCCGGACGCTCTGAAACGGGTGCCGTCGAGATCCCGTGCCATCCTGTATTTTTCAAGGGCTAAGGCAAAGTGTCCCCCTTTTTCCAGATCCTTCGCGGCAAAAAAAAGTGAGTCGGCCCGGGGCCAATCGCCCCAATCGACGGAAGAAAAGGGTTCCAGATCCCGAATGTTGCTCACTACGTCACTTAAGAATACCGGCACATTTTTCTTTCGGGCTTTTGTTAGTATAACCGTCAGGTTTTTCCGGAAATAGTGAATGGCTTTTTGATACAGTTTTCCTTCATAAGGGATGGCCTTGTCGTTGGCGATCGCGGACATAAGAGTTCCCCGGATTCCGGGATCCGGTTTACCCGTATGGTTCAGATCCGACAAAGCGGCAATTGCGTCTCGCATCCATTGATAAAACCGAAAGTCCATTAAGCGCAGATGCAGAAGAATCAGGAAGCGATTCCTTCCAATCTTTTCACGCGAAGCCAATCCAAGGGCTCCGTAAAACTCATTGTGCCCGGCATAGAATAACAGCGCATCCGGTTCCTCCCCTAAAATATCGTCCATGAAATCGACCAGGGTGAAAGAGCCTACGGCAGTCATAGCAACATTTACCACTTCGATGGTTCGTGCAGGATACATATCCTGAAGCCGTTGTTGCAGAATGACAGGAAAACTGAGGTTTCGTTCGTAAGGGAAGCCAGCAACTGTTGAGCTTCCCAGCACAAAAATCCGGTATCCGTTTTCGGGCTTTGTTTTTAAAAAAACGTCCCGCATAGAAGAAGTATAGTCCAGTTTTTGAAAATACTTCCGCCCTATTTGTGGATTGCAGATTTTGTAATCGCCCAGTTCCTCATGAGGAGCGTCGACAAATAAGCGAAAATCCTCCCCGTAACCTACCAGGCGGAGGAAAATTTCGAACAGGGCGATAAAAAGCAGGGGTACAATCCAAACGATCAACGAATAAAGGATTCGCTGTATCCGGGAATAATTCTGCCTCTTATCTGTTCCCTTACTTTTCATGGCAAGGCATAACGATTTTCGGCAGCATGGCACGAGGGGCTTCCATCAAATTCGGAAAAATACCGATGAAGCACTTCGTACAGATCCGGGTCGTACACTTTTAACTCTTCACGTGTGTTCAGCTGGTTATGCTTGCCATCGGGTTCGGGCACTTCGGCATTCACGTTAAACCAGTTTTGAACACCTTCGGCCCAATACTCATAAAAATTCGTTTTCGCATAAGTATTCCGATATTTCCCTTCTGATAGGGCTTTTTCGAGCAATTTATGAAGCAAAGGGTTAAAGGTTGAATCGATAGGCGCAATTCCTACCAGGTGAATCGAGTGGGCAAACTCATGAATCAGGATATCCTCGGCATGGTATTTATCAATCTGGTAGCAAAGCAGGTTTTCTTCGGCACATGTTGTGAGCGGCAAATCCAGGTCGCCGCCCAAACCACGGGCTCGAACGTCCCAATTGATCGTTGTATCATGAGCAAGGCCGGCATGTTCGGGAATATCGGTTGTTCCCTCATAACGGGCCATAACCCCCACCCGCAACCCAACATTCTGCATCTGTTTTAAAACATTGGGTGGCAAATCATGGGTCATAAAGGTGATTATTTCCCAGGCTTTAACAAGGGCCGAATCGGGCACGCGCCACGAAGCAATAACCGGTATACCATTGGCATTGAGGTATTTTTTATAAAACGGATCGAGATTCAATGAAGCCGGCGGGGCAGTAACTTCCGGCAACACAACTTGAAGGGCAATTTCAACACTTTCATTTACAGTTTCTTCTTTTACCTTTTGGGCACAACTTGAAACAATGATAATACCCAGGGTCGCAATTAAAAATTTTGTAAAGTTTTTTGAACTCATTATATTTCAATTAAAATCAAATTAATGCTATTCTAAATTCCAGTTTGGAGGGAGCTGATCATAAAAACATTTTACAAAGAAATCGCGCCGTTTTCGTTCTCCAAATTCACCGCCCAGGGTATGATTGACCCCCGGGAGTACCACCAGTTCAAACTCCTTTTTGGCTTTTATCAGGGCATTGGCAACCTGCATCGTCGAAGCCGGGTCGACGTTGTCGTCCATCTCGCCCACAATCAGCATAAGATCTCCTTTCAGGCGGTGTGCATTCGTCACGTTCGAACATTCCTCGTACTGCTTACCAATGGGGAAGCCCATCCACTGTTCGTTCCACCACATTTTGTCCATGCGGTTGTCGTGGCAGCCACATGCCGAAACAGCGGCCTTATAAAACTCAGGATGGAACAACACGCCTCCTGTCGAATTTTGCCCTCCTGCCGACCCTCCAAACAAGCCAACCCGTGTGGTGTCCATAAACGGGTGTTCTTCCGCGGCAGCCTTAATCCATAATATGCGATCAGGGAAGCCGGCATCCTTCAGGTTTTGATAGCACACATCGTGGAAGGCTTTCGATCGGTTGGATGTACCCATGCCATCCATCTGCACAATGATGAAACCCAGTTCGGCAAGGCCGGAAAAGGAGTAGTGAAAGGCACGGAAGCTTTTCTGGGCAAAAGAGCCCTGCGGCCCGGCATAAATGTATTCAATGATGGGATAACTTTTGGAAGGATCGAAGTTTGTCGGATAATAAATGTTCCCCCATATATCGGTTTTTCCATCTCGGGCTTTGGCCACAAACACCTCGGGTTTCTTCCATCCGGCTGCCAGCAGATCCGTTATATCGGCAGTTTCAAGCGCCATCAGCACGGAGCCGTCGGATGTCCGTTTCAGAACCGTTACAGGGGGCGTATCAACGGTGGACCAGGTATCGACAAAAAAGCGGTAATCGGGCGAAAATACGGCGCGGTGCTCTGCTTTCTCCGGAGTGAGATCGATCCGTCCCGATCCATCCAGCCCAATCCGGTAATAATGGATGAAATAAGGATCTTCGCCGGCATTTTGCCCGCTGCCCTGGAAAAGCAGCGTACGGTTTCCTTCGTCGACATGTTCCACCGAACGAACAACCCACTCACCTGTGGTGATCGGATTTTTCACCTTTGCATTTTGGGCATCGAACAGATAGAGATGGTTCCACCCATCGCGTTCCGACATCCAGATGATCTCCCGGGTAGAATCGAGGTCGTAACGATAATGTTTGCCGCTGTACTCCACAAAAGTTTCACTTCGTTCCTCAATCAGAATCCGGACTGCCCCGGAGGATGCATCCACTTCGGCCACCTGGTAAAGTTGGTGCCCCCGCTGGTTAAACTCGAAGGTGTACGCTTTGCTGTCGGGCCACCATTTGATGTTCTCCAGGGAATATTGATTCTCGAAAGGCTGTGAATCGACCGGGATTTGCCTGCCCGCTTCAGCATCGAAGAGGCAGGGTTTCTGGATCGGCAGGGCATCACCCGGCTTGAGGTATTCCTTTTTGTGCAGTTTGGCTTGCACCTGGTCGTCGGGCGACGATTCCACGATGTAGAAATAGGTTTTTTCGTTTATCCGAACTTTTGCTACGGCAATTTTCTTCGAATCGGGCGACCATTCGATGTGCCCGGAATAAAATTCACCGGAAGAGCCGTCGAAGCTCAGTTGTTCCTCTTTGCGTGTTTTTATGTCTTTCACCCATAGATTATATTCCCGTATAAAGGCCACTTTTGTACTATCGGGCGATGTTTTGGGGTCGCTTTCAAACTGGCCGGATGTATCGCCCCAATACCGTTCGGGCCATTCCCTCTTTTCCGGTTCTTTCTTTTCGAAGCGATACTTTTTCAGGTCGCATTCCCAGCGTGATCCATCAAGTTCGAAAGAAATACTTTTGCCTTTGTCGATAAATTTCAGCCGGTTGAGGTTTATTTTCCGAGGTGAATATTTTTTTCCTGATACTTCATTCAGGTTTTTACACAGCTTATCCATATCGAAAGCCGGCATACGTTTTTGTTTTCCGGCATCTACAAGAAAATACGAATTACCCTCGCGGGTCCTGACACTGTACCAGAACGTATCGGTACTGTCAATCCAATGAATATCGGGGTAAGCATGATATACCAAATCGTTGAATTTTGCCATTGAATCGGCACGTGTGTAATCTTCCTGAACCGGCTGTGCATGGCAAACAGCCAGAGAAAAGAGGAAGATAGAAAGGGTAAAGAAATTTTTCATAATTATTTTGTAATCTGTAATTAGCAATCAGTGGTCTGTATTCGGTGTTTGGAGAACAACGCAAAAGTACCTGCTCATTCTCTCATTCTCTCATTCTCTCATTCTCTCATTCTCTCATTCTCTCATTC
>DAIMEA010000254.1:0-6188 GCA_036725585.1 Prolixibacteraceae bacterium
AGACCGACTCCTTTCCAGGCATCATTTATCGCCCGACCAGGCAGAAAGATTTAACCACCAGTTTGATGGGTACATCCAGCGCAACTGGCAAGCCGGCAATCTTGTCATTGCTACCCACATACACCGGATGGCAAGGGAAATCATAAAAAATGACGACCTGTACCGGGAAGAAAAAAATTCGGCCACTCTGTTTTTGCTCGAGCGATATGATCGCTTGAAGTCGATGGTTCTTCAAAATGAGAATCCACTTCATACTGCTGCCAAACTGGCGGCAATCGGGAATATTATCGATTACGGAGCCCATGCTGTGCCCGAGGATCTGGAAGAATTTCTCGATGCTAAGCTCAAGGAACCTCTTGCCATCGACCATCGGAAAAACATGATCGAGGCGCTGCAAAAAGCCCAATCGGTACTTTACCTGGCCGACAATGCCGGGGAGATTGTTCTCGACCGGCTCTTTCTGGAGACTCTGGACCACCCTCACGTTATTATTGCCGTCCGTGGCCTGCCCGTCATCAACGATGTCACCCTCGATGATGCACAACTTTCGGGAATCGACAAGGTAAGCACCCTGATATCGAACGGATACGATGCGCCATCGACTCTACTGGGGCATTGCTCCGATGACTTTACCCAGGCATATCACGAAGCGGATGTTGTTATTTCCAAGGGTCAGGGTAACTTCGAGGGACTCATGAACGAGAAAGACAAAATCCTGTTTTTTATGCTGATGGCCAAATGCAATCCCATTGCCCGGCTCCTGGGTGTAAAGAAAGGCAGTATGGTCATTCGCCAAAATTCTGCATTATGGCCTTTAAAATAGCCATTGCCAGCGGGAAAGGGGGAACCGGAAAAACAACGGTATCCGTTAATCTATGGCATTTTTTCCGAATAATCACCGGAAAGAATGTTCAACTGATCGATTGCGATGTAGAAGAACCCAACGATCTGATTTTTTTTCCACAAGCGCCCCTGATCAGCGAAGAACCCATCCTGCAACGCATCCCGAGAATCGATCCCGACCGGTGTACTTTCTGTCGCAAATGTGTGGAATATTGTGAATTCAACGCCATTACCGTCATTCCGGCTTTACAGCATGCAACCATCCACGAGTCGCTGTGCCACTCATGTGGCGCCTGCCTGGTCGCCTGTACCAATGAGGCCATCCGGGAATATCCGGTACAAGTCGGGACCCGTACAAAACATCAACTACTGGACCATTCATCCCTGCTAACCGGAATTCTGAATGTTGGTTCTCCCCAGCAAACCCTGGTTATCCGGGAGACAAAAAAACACATCGACGAAGAAGCCGAAATCTGCCTGTTCGATGCACCCCCGGGAACCAGTTGCCCCGTGGTGGCTACGGTTTCGGATGCCGACTACATCGTTCTGGTTACTGAACCCACACCCTTCGGATTGCACGATCTGAAGCTCATGGTCCGTTTGCTGGAAGAATTGAATAAGCCCTTCGGCGTGATCGTCAACAAAGCCGGAAACGGGGACAACGAAACCCGGCGCTATTTGAATGAAAATAAACTGGAATGGCTGGGCGACATCCCATTTTCGAAAGAATACGCCGCCCGGTATGCCAGCGGAAATCTATTGAAAAACCCAACACCCGGGATGGAAATAGCCTACCGGGGAATCATCCAAAAAATTGAAACGGCACAATCGCGATTATGAAAGAATTCACCCTTTTAAGTGGCAAGGGAGGCACCGGGAAAACATCGCTCACCGCAGCCCTGGCAGCCCTGGCTTGCGATGCAGTTTTGTGCGACAACGATGTCGACGCTGCCGACTTGCATTTGATTCTTCAGCCACAGATCAAACAAACGACCCTTTTTGAAGGAGCCCGGGTTGCATCCATCGACCCTGAACACTGCACCGGGTGCGGCATCTGTGCAGATTTATGCCGGTACGATGCCATCCATAAATCCGGTGATAACACCTATACGATCGATGGATTCTCGTGCGAAGGTTGCCGCTTATGCGAACGGGTGTGCCCGGCGGGAGCCATTGCTTCGGAACGCAGTACCAACAACCACTGGTTTGTTTCCGAAACCCGCTTCGGAACCCTGATCCACGCCCAGATGGGACCCGGTGAGGAAAATTCGGGAAAACTCGTAGCCCTGATTCGCGAAAATGCCAGAAAAGTGGCACAGAAACAGGGAACCCGCTATATAATCAACGATGGGCCCCCGGGTATTGGTTGCGCAGCCATATCGTCTGTAACCGGAACCAACCATGTTCTTATCGTCATTGAGCCCACCCTCTCCGGACTCCATGATGCAATCCGCCTGGTAAAACTGGTCCGGGATTTTCACATCGATATGTCAGCCGTTATCAATAAATTCGACTTAAATGAAGACATTACCCGGGAAGTGGAAGAATTTTTGGACAAAAACCATATTCCCCTTCTAGCCCGAATTCCGTACGACACTGCTTTTACCGAAGCCATGATCGAGGGGAAAACCCTTGTGGAATACGCACACAACAGCGATACATACCACATAATAAAGTCGCTATGGGAGCAACTGAAAAAACGCATAAAACAGAACCTACCCGACAACTAACAAAGCCCGAAAAAACACGTTTATCGGGAGAAATCGAAACCAGGGAACAGACTGCATCAAAAAGTTTGCAATTGAGAGATTTGTGATGAAATCCTTCATCCTCTCCACCAAGGACTTAAGACCCTACACCCTGCTCCTTCGGATTTGCAGAAACATTCATAAGCGCTGGTGCGGATCTGCTATCCGCACTTACGAACCAGGGATTTACAATCCTGCAAACAATACAAACTCAAAATCAAGCAATCCCTTGCCCCCGGCATAATCTGTTGCCGGACTGTAAAGGTATTCTTCAGGGTTGGCAACTATTTCGGCACGGACAGGAAATACGATTTTTAAAACTTATGTGCAATTATTAGGATCACAGATCTCTTGCTTGTTAGCCACGGATGACATATCCGCAGCTGCTGCTGCAAGCTTACAGCATATCCCGTTGAGCAAGTTTCTTTTGTATAATTCTAAAACATTATTTTATTTTGTGTATTAATAGAGTTATTAAATAATATTATTGAATTAAGTAGTTAATTATGGCACAAGAAAAAAACAGCAATAACGAACAATTGATTCTCGAAACTGCAGAACGGTTATTTCTTGAAAAAGGATTTGCCATGACTTCAACTACCCAAATAGCTAAAGAAGTTGGTTGCAACCAGGCCATGGTGCATTATTATTTCCGCACAAAGGAGAAGTTATTCCAGTCAATATTTGAGAAAAAAATTAAGAACTTTTTGTCTCCTTTTTTACAGGATTTTGATTCAAATATTCCATTCGAAAAACGTATTGAACAGTTAATTGAAGCTCATTTTAACTTTCTTAAAGAAAATCCAAAGATTCCTTTTCTGTTCTTTAATGAGCTTTTAACAAATCCGGCCCGTGTAGATGCATTAAAGAGTAGTCTGACTGAATTGCCACAATCAGTTTTTTTGAAATTCAGAAACGATTTACAGGTTGAAATTGATAAAGGTAACATTCGTCCTATCAACATAATTAATTTATTAATTTCAATTATGGCATTGAATGTTGCAGGGTTTTTAATAAAACCTATTATTCAGAATGTGGGCAATATATCAGAAAGTGATTATGATAAAATAATTGAGAACAGAAAAAAAGAGAACGTTCTAACCATTTTAAAAAGTTTAAAACCGTAAAAATTTTTACCCTCGTGTTAATAGTGCTCTTAAATAAACAAGTCAACAATAAAACAAAGGCAATATGAACAAGTATTTACTATTCGTAATTCTCGGGTTATGTCTTCACGGTTATTTAGCTTTTGGGCAATTAACCATTGAAACTTGCCAGGAGAAAGCAAGAAACAATTATCCTCAGATAAAGCAATACGGATTAATTGAACAGTCGGAGGCATACAGTTTATCAAATGCCAACAAAGGATATTTGCCGCAAGTTGTATTTTCAGCACAAGCGACCTATCAATCGGATGTTACAGCAATTCCTGAAGGTTTAAGTGATATACTAAGTCAAATGACCGGGCAAAAAGTAGAAATTGCATCTATTGAAAAAGACCAGTATAAAGTAGTGGCAGATGTTAACCAAATTGTTTGGGATGGTGGAGTTATACGCTCTCAAAAGGAGAATATCAAAGCTTCATCCGAAATTGAAAAACAAAAGCTGGAAGTTGATTTATATACCATAAAGGACAGGGTTAACCAACTCTTTTTCGGAATTCTGGCGTTGAATGAGCTAATAACCCAAACCGATTTGTTACAAAAAGAACTGCAAATCAATTACGATAAAGTTCAGGCCTATATACAAAACGGGGTAGCAAACCAATCTGATGCCGATATTATCAGGGTAGAACAACTTAAAGCCAACCAAAGGAAAGCTGAATTACTGGCAACTCAAAAATCTTATAAAGAAATGCTTTCCGCAATGATTGGCGATAATTCAGTTGTAGCAGATTCATTGGTTAAACCTGGATATAATTCTTTTAAGAATGAGTTATCAAATAATCGTCCTGAACTAAAGCTTTTCGAAGCACAAACTAACTTCTATTCAAGCCAGGAAAGCATTATAAAATCCGGTAGTTTGCCGAAAGTAGGTCTTTTTGCCCAAGGCGGTTACGGAAATCCCGGACTAAATATGTTTGAACCGGGTTTTACTCCTTATTATATTCTTGGGGCGCGGCTGTCATGGAACATAGCAAGCCTGTATACGCAAAAGAATAATCTAAGCAAAATAGCCATAAGCAAACAAAATATTGATATTCAAAAAGAAACATTCCTATACAACACGAACCTTAAAATTTCACAGCAGGATAACGAAATCGAAAAAATTAAAAAACTGATTAAAAACGATGATGAGATAATTGAACTTCGTTCCAGGATTAAGAAAACTGCCGAAGTTAAGGTTGATCAGGGAACATTAACGGTCACCGATTTGATTCGGGAAATAAATGCTGAAAATTCAGCTATTGCAGAAAAAACGTTACATGAGATTAACCTGTTACTGGCTGTTTACAACCTTAAAAACACAACAAACAATTAATCAGAAACAAATAAAACATTATACAATGAAGACGATTACATATATCATTTTAGGAAGTATTGCCGTATTCTTTGCTTCGTGCAGCAGCGAAAATGGCGACTATGATGCGTCAGGTACTTTTGAAGCTACTGAGATTGTTATTTCATCAGAGGTAAATGGAAAAATCCTGTCATTTGAGCTTACCGAAGGGCAAAAACTGGAGGCAAACCATCATGTGGGAACGATTGACAGTGTTCAGACCTATCTGCGTAAAAAGCAATTACTAAATAGTATAAAGGCTATAAAAAGCCGTCATCCCGAAATTCAAAAACAGATTGCGGTTATTGAACAACAAATTGCCACCCAAAAAAAAGAGAATCAACGCATTGAAAATCTGGTAAAAGCAAATGCTGCCAACCAGAAGCAATTAGACGATATTAACGCACACATCGCCTTACTCGAAAAACAACTGGAAGCTCAAAAATCATCATTAACCATAACTACAAATGGGATGAACGAGGATATTTCAACCATTGAGGTGCAAATTGAACAGTTAAACGACCAGTTAAAGAAATGCCGCATTATCAACCCTATCGACGGAACTGTTTTGGTAAAATATACCGAAGCAAATGAATTAGCTGTACCGGGCAAGTCACTTTACAAAATTGCCGATATTGACAATATGATTTTCAGGGCTTATTTAACATCCGATCAGCTTACAAAAATAAAAATTGGCCAAGAAGTAAAAGTGTTTGCCGATTTTGGTGAAGAAACCCGCGAATACAATGGAAAAGTGGAATGGATTTCCAGTAAATCGGAATTTACACCAAAAACCATTCAAAATCAGGATGAAAGAGCCAATCTGGTTTATGCTATAAAAGTCGGTATAAAAAACGATGGCTATTTGAAAATTGGAATGTACGGCCAGATTAAATTAAGAGTGGAAAGTGGAAAGTGAAAAGTGGAAAACTATCAACTGTCAACTATCAACTGTCAACTATCAACTATCAACTATCAACTATCAACTATCAACTATCAACTGTCAACTATCAACTAAAAGACGGTAGTTATGATTACAAAAAAGACTAAATAATCCACCTTCTTAGAAGGTGGGCTTAATAAGCCCCTATAAGGGGC
>DAIMEA010000255.1:0-6187 GCA_036725585.1 Prolixibacteraceae bacterium
CCAGACAGAACAAGGATTGAAACAATTAGACAATGGGAGCTATGGAAATACATTCCAAACTTTTATCGAATATCCAGACAGAACAAGGATTGAAACACGTTCTTCGAAAACTGCTGTGTTGTTTTCTGCGCATTCTTTTATCGAATATCCAGACAGAACAAGGATTGAAACAACTCACCTTTGAATAAATGCACCAGGGCTTTGCCAACTTTTATCGAATATCCAGACAGAACAAGGATTGAAACAAAATAAAAGTGGAGCTGCCGGGAGTCCCTTTAATCCTTTTATCGAATATCCAGACAGAACAAGGATTGAAACTTTCATCAACAGGAAGTGAATCAATAAAATCAAGATCTTTTATCGAATATACAGACAGAATAAGGATTGAAACCTGAAATGTTTGTATGTTTGTACAAATCAATTCAACTTTTATCGATTATCCAGTCAGAATAGGGATTGAAACAAAAACATAGTGGTCTGTTGATCCACTCCCTGTTTTCTTTTATCGATTATTCAGTCAGGATAAGGATAGAAACATTGTTGAATATTGCAATAAAAAATGGTTGATGTTCAACCGCGGACTGTATCCACGGCGATGGCATTGACCATTTTTGTTTCTGTCTTGTATCGAAAATCCGGTACAATTATGCATTGAAACCATTATCCCTGCAAAAAGAACCCATACGCTTGTGCAACAATCCCAAATCCCCTTCGTTGATCTTTTTTGTCCATTCACACATAAAATCCTACCATTCACGAAGTTTTTCTTTTTTTTTCTGTGCAAAACTTGTACGATCGAAAAGAAACATTTAATTTAATCGACTGAAATTGAATTGTTAAAACATCCCAATTCCGGGCCGCCCCCAACGGCCGCGCCCCAACGGGATTATCTATAAACTAAAATTTAAGCCATGAGTTTAAAATTCAAATCAATTGAAAAAGGCCAACCCGGCATAACCGGGGGTGGCGAGAAGAAATGGTATGCCCAGATCGTTTTCGACGAAGAGGTTACCATGGACGAACTGGTACAGGAGATTGAAAAATTCTCTTCGCTTACCGAACCCGACATACGGGGTGTGCTAACCGCGTTCGAAAACGTGATCCAGAACAAGTTGGCTGCCAGTCGCATTGTTCGTATGGAGCGGATCGGATCGTTTTACCCGGCACTCAGCAGCAACGGTGAGGCCGAAGAAAGCGCCGTTTCCGCCACCAGTATCCGCAAGGTCAGTGTCAATTACCGTCCCGGCGACCGTATTATCAAGGCCCTGAAAGACGCCGGTTTTAAGAAAGTGGTGTAAGCAGGGCGAAGAATATTGTGTCACAGCCTGAGTGTTGAGAAATACCACGCGTGGTTACGACCAAAACCACGCGTGGTTTTTATCAAAACATTGTTAGATTTTTACTGAAACCACGTTAGGTTTTCCGACAAACAATACCTGGAATAAGGAAAACAATGAACAAAGACGACACTAAGGCCACCGGCCTTAGACAACTCAACTTGGGGCAAAGCCCCAGGATCCCAAGGCCACCGGCCTTAGACACCGCAACTTGGGGCAACACCCCAGGATCCTAAGGCCACCGGCCTTAGACACCGCAACTTGGGGCAAGGCCCCAGGATCCCAAGGCCACCGGCCTTAAACAACACAACCCAGGGCAAAGACCTATGAATAAATGAACATAACCCGCACGATGCACGATGAAGCCCTAAGGCAAACAGGCAGCATCAACAGGAACGAAACCACACCCCCCGAAGGGAAGGAAAACTTACGGATTAAAAACCCATATCCCCGGCATCGGTGAAAAACGTAAACAAATGAAATCGGACGAAATTCGAATGCTGTTCTCCCAATTTGAAGCCGCAGCCTCCGAATTCAGGGGCGTTGAATGTTGGAGTGCCCGCGAATTGCAAGGTTTATTGGGTTATAGCAAGTGGGAAAACTTCGAAAAAGTGATCCAAAAAGCCAAAGATGCTTGTGCCCACGCGGGCGAAGAAACATGCGATCATTTTCCTGACGTCAGGAAAACGATACCTATGCCCAAAGGTGCAGAAAAAGAGATCGATGACATATTGCTAACAAGGTATGCCTGTTATTTAATTGCTCAAAATGGCGACAGCCGGAAGGAAAAAATTGCCTTTGCGCAGAACTATTTTGCCATACAAACCCGCAGGGCTGAATTGGTTGAGCAACGTTTTTTTGAATTCGAGCGGATAAAAGCCCGTGAGAAACTGAGCCAAACCGAGAACCAGCTTTCGGGCATTCTTTACGAGCGCGGGATCGACAGCCAGGGATTTGCCATTGTACGGAGCAAAGGCGATCAGGCCCTCTTCAGGCTAAATACGCAAATGCTAAAGCGAAAACTGGGCGTGCCCGGCACAAGGCCCATTGCCGATTTCCTGCCCACCATAAGCATAAAGGCTAAGGACTTAGCGGCAGAAATGACAGGGCTGAATGTGCAAAACAAAGACCTGAAAGGTCAGGTTAAAATTGAAAAAGAACACATTGACAACAACCTGGCCGTACGGAACATGCTTACACAAAGGGGTATTGTGCCGGAGAACCTTCCCCCTGCCGAAGATGTAAAGAAACTGCAACGGAAGCTCGACAGCGAAGCAAAACAACTGTTGAAAGGAACAAAAAAGATGAAATGACGAACCTACATGAATCCAAGGCCACCAGCCTTACACATCACAACCCGGGGCAGCGTCCCGGGGATAAAAACAACGAACTATGCAAGACAAAGCCATCGCACAAATAGGCCACTGGCAACTGGCGCAAAACCGCGACCTCGACCCGGTAGACCTCTACATCGAGAACATGTTCCCGGGCAAAGATTACCAGATGTTGCTGCTGGTATTCGAGATTACCAGCGACAAAGGAGAGTTAACCTGCGCCTACAAAGGAATCGATATCGAAAAAGTAAAAAAAGATTCGTCCCGCTACCGCAAGTTTGCCTACCGAAAGGGGAGTTCGCGCGGGGGTGATGTAACCCTTACCACCAAGCTAAGCAACCCTGCCGACAAAAAACTGCAAAACATTAAAGAGGCTCAGTTTAAAAAACTGACCTTGTCGAAACACCCCGATGCCCAATTGTTCAAACACATTGAATTAGAATTTCTCAGAAATGAATCATTGATTCGTTCGGATGTCGAAGGTTATTTTGGCAGTGCTTCGAAAGAAGAACAAACCACCACGGGCATATCGCTAAGGATAAAGAAAGAAAGGGATTTATATCTGAACGATTTTGAGTTGGTACGTAATATTTTGCTCGATTCGGGTTCCGAGAAGAAATACGACCATAACGGCACCCAGTCGCGCACCAACAACTCGGTTTGCTCGGTAACCAGCGAGGTAGCCGACGACATTTACGGTTTTGCCGCTCCGTTTAAGTATTCCAGTCCCGACAAGCCCGGCTTTATCAGTGGCTTTTTTAATAAAGAAAAGTTTTGGCGCAACTACCCGGTGTCGTCGAAAGAGGCGCTGGCGCTGGAGTATGGCAAAAAATACATTAAGCAACACCTGACCGGCTATTTCTATGGCCACGAGTTTTTGTTTGTGCCACACCCCATTATCCGCAGCAACAATAATGAGTTGGAAATGATTGTTGAACTGCTGAAAGATGCCTTTGCCACAGCCCGCGAAAAGAAAATATCGAAAGAGGAACGATCGGATGCCGAAGAGTATGTACAAAAGATTGTAGCCCAACAGGAGAATTACTTCTACCTCGACATGCTTTTCTATTCCGAAGACAAGAAGACCGAAGCCATCAGCATTGAAATGATGCTGGAAGAGGTACTTCCATCGAGGTTTCAAAAACTGTTTGTCGAGGTGCCTGATTTGGTTAACCGCAATCCACTGTTTAAGAATGCCATTGTTATTAAGAAAGTTGAGCAGGACTTAAAATTTTCATTTGGGATTGTGAGCGATTTCTTTGGCGACAAGTTTCTCGACATAGTTCAGCGCATTTTTATTGGCAAATCTATTTCAAAAGCCTTTCTGTTTGAACGGATCATTGGTGTTATTCGGAAAAACTACAACGAATCGCATACACAGGACAAATGGACAGAACCCGCAGGATGGACGGTTTTAAAAGCCATTATGCTCATTAATTATTTGCATGAACTTGATATCATCGAAAATAATAAAACCTATAATTATATGGATACAACAACCATTGAAAAGAAATCAGGCAGGTTTAACCTCGATGGATTTAACCTGTTTGTGAAGGAAAACGAAAGTTTCCTCGACAGCGACATCAAAGTGGGGATTTTTGCTGTAGGGGTTATGGTGCGTTTCCTTTTCGACATTCAACATGCCAACCTTAGCAATACCCCGTTCGAAAACAAACTGCGCGGGTACAAACTAAATCCGGAACTACTGATGCAGGTTTACACCGAAGCACTGGACAAAATCCAGAAATACCAAAAGAATTTCTACGTCTATGGCGATTTGCGCGATGTGATCAGCCACTATTTCGTAACCAAAAAGCAGGAACTGGTTTCGCTGAGCAACAACGAACTCTCGTTCTACTTTGTGGCTGGCCTCGAAATGGGGCGCAAATTCAAAAACGAAAAAGAAGAAAACAATCAAGTAAACGAATAATAACCTTTAAAAACATAAAACAATGAGTGAAATAATCAGCAACCGCAGCGAACTTTTGTTCCTTTACGATATTGAAAATGCCAATCCGAATGGCGATCCGTTGAACGAAAACCGTCCGCGTTTCGACACAGAAAGCAGCACCATTCTGGTGTCGGATGTCCGCCTGAAACGCACTATCCGCGACTACTGGTACGAGTACAAAGGTTTTAACGGGCAAGGCGACAGTCAGGATATTTTTGTTCGTGAGACCACATACAACGAAGGCGACAAAGAGTATATCAAGGACGGGAAGCGCCGTGCCAAAGATTTTCAGGAACAAGCTGCCATTATTCTCGGTAAATGTATCGACATCCGGGTGTTTGGCGGGGTAATCCCTCTATCGAACGATTCGATCACCTATATTGGGCCGGTTCAGTTTCAGATGGGAAAATCGCTGAATAAGACCGAGATTGTTGAAGAACAGGGAACCGGGGCTTTTGCTTCAGGAGATAAGAAAGGACAGGCAACATTCCGAACCGAATACAAAATCCCCTATGCAGTGATTGGATTTAACGGGGTGATTAACGAGAAATCGGCACAATATTCTACCATGAACGAAGACGACAAAGCCTTGTTGATCGAAGGGATTTGGGAAGGTACGAAAAACCTGATTTCGCGCTCGAAGTTCGGTCAGGCGCCGTTGTTCCTGCTCACCATCGACTACAACGAACCATTCTACATTGGCAACCTGCGCCAGCGGCTGAAACTCGACTGTGGCGAGAAGAACGAAATGCAGATTCGCAGTACCAACGATTTCAAGCTGGATATAAGCGAACTGATAGAGGTGTTGAAAGCCAACAAGGATAAAATTGCCGCCCTTAGCCTGAAAACCGATTCGCGGCTGACGATGGTCAATAACGGTCAAATTATCACCAACATCAGCAAAAATGAACTCTAAGGAATTGCTCATTTTCGACATCAGGGGCGAATACGGGCACTTCCGAAAGTACAATACCACTACCTCGCCGCTTACCTATTCCATTCCTACCCGCACGGCCATTGCCGGAATTCTGGGGGCTATTCTGGGCATGGAACGGGAAATACGCGACGGGCTGTATCCCGAAGGGGCTGAACCGGTGCAGGAGTTTTTCTCTAAAGAGCGAAGCGATATGGCGGTACAGATAAAAAGGCCGGTAAAGAAAGAGAACATCGGGTTTAATCTGATCAACACCAAAACTTCGTTTTACGACCTGACCCGTGCCGGACGAACGCAAATTGAGTTCGAACTGGTGAAGGATGTTCATTACCGTATTTATCTGAGCATGGCCGATGAACAGACGTTTAAGGAACTTTCGGAACGGATTCAGAACAAACGGCACCACTTCACCCCTTACCTGGGGCTGGCTCAGTTCACGGCCCGGATCGATTTTGTGCATCAAACAACGGCCCGTGAAGTTTCATCAAATGGTGACTTTACCGAAATCATTACGGCAGTGAACATGTCGAAGCTTCAGGGTGAACCACCAGTTGAGTTTCAACGGGAGTGTTTCTATTCGGCCAACAACATGCCGATTGCCATGAACCGCGACCGCGAGGTACTGGAATAT
>DAIMEA010000256.1:0-6143 GCA_036725585.1 Prolixibacteraceae bacterium
AAATTTCCTACCGGAAACGTTTTGCCGGATGGGTTTGCCGATGTAGCTCAGGGGTAGAGCGCTTCCTTGGTAAGGAAGAGGTCACGAGTTCAATTCTCGTCATCGGCTCTAACGAAATAAATAAAAAATAAAATTAGTTAACGTTATCTAATAGTTTAGAGTTATGGCTAAAGCAACATTTGTTAGGGATAAAGACCATGTCAACATTGGCACCATTGGCCACGTCGACCATGGTAAAACCACCCTTACCGCTGCTATTACTATGGTTTTAGCAAAGAAAGGTCTTTCTGAAGTTAAATCGTTCGATGCAATCGACAATGCTCCGGAAGAAAAAGAAAGAGGTATTACCATTAATACGGCTCACGTAGAATACCAGACTGCAACACGCCACTATGCCCATGTCGACTGTCCGAGTCACGCCGACTATGTCAAGAACATGGTTACCGGTGCTGCCCAGATGGACGGCGCTATTTTGGTTTGTGCCGCTACCGATGGTCCGATGCCTCAAACGCGCGAGCACATTCTGCTGGCTCGCCAGGTAAACGTTCCTCGGCTGGTTGTTTTCATGAACAAAGTTGATATGGTTGACGACCCCGAGTTGTTGGAACTTGTTGAAATGGAATTACGCGAACTGTTGACCTTCTATAAGTTTGATGGAGACAACAGCCCCGTGATCCAGGGATCTGCTTTGGGCGCCATGCATGGTGAAGAAAAGTGGGAAGAAAAAGTTCTGGAATTGATGGATGCCTGCGATACCTGGATTCCGCTGCCTCCGCGCGACATCGACAAACCGTTCCTGATGCCTGTTGAAGACGTATTCTCCATCACAGGCCGTGGAACAGTGGCTACCGGCCGTATCGAAACCGGCGTAGTTCACACCGGCGACGAATTGCAGCTCATCGGTTTGGGCGCTGAAGGACGGAAAACCGTTTGTACCGGTGTTGAAATGTTCCGTAAAATTTTGAACGACGGACAAGCCGGCGATAACGTGGGCCTGTTACTCCGTGGTGTCGACAAAAAAGAGATCAAGAGAGGTCAGATTCTTTGCAAACCCGGAACCATCACCCCGCACAAAAAGGTTAAAGCCGAAGTATACGTGTTGAAAAAAGAAGAAGGCGGTCGTCATACTCCGTTCCATAACAAATATCGTCCCCAGTTCTACATCCGTACCCTGGATGTAACCGGTGAAATTACTTTACCCGAAGGACGTGAAATGGTTATGCCCGGTGATAACGTAACCATCGAAATTAACCTGATTTACCCGGTGGCTGTGAACGTTGGATTGCAGTTTGCTATTCGCGAAGGCGGACGTACCGTTGGTGCCGGTCAGATTACCGAAATTCTTGACTAATAAAGTCCTATAGATACTTAGTTTAAAGTCCCTGCCTGAACAGGTGGGGACTCTGTTTGCGGATGAACTCATAACGGGAGAAACAGTAAGTTCGACTCTTGCCATCCGCACCAAAACCTTTACGGGATGAAAATTAAAACATACGTTAAAGAATCGTATAACGAGTTGGTTCACAAAGTAACGTGGCCAACCTGGAAAGAGCTTCAGAGTAGCGCAGTAGTCGTTATGGTTGCTTCCATCATAATCGCACTGATAATATTCGTCATGGATTTCTTTTTCGAAAACGTGATGGATTTTATTTATAGCCTATTCTATTAACTACCTGGAGGACTGAAATGAGCGAGATCCAAAAAAAGTGGTATGTTCTTCGAACCATTGGGGGAAAGGAAAAAAAGGCCAAGGAATATATCGAAGGTGAAATTGCTTCTCACGGTCTACAGGAATTTGTTTCCCAAGTACTTATTCCTACGGAAAAAGTATACCAAATCCGGAACGGTAAGAAAATCAGCAAAGAGCGTAACTTTTTCCCCGGTTACCTTTTGATTGAGGCTTCATTGGTCGGTGAGGTGGCCCACATTCTCCGAAATGTTACGAATGTGATTGGTTTTCTGGGTGATACTAAGGGCGGAGACCCCGTCCCAATGCGTCCCTCGGAAGTTAATCGCATTTTAGGGAAAGTGGATGAACTCTCAGAAAGCGATGAAGAATTGACCATACCGTTTGTGGTTGGTGAAACCATTAAAGTGATCGATGGACCCTTCAACGGATTCAACGGAATTATCGAAGAGGTAAACGACGAAAAGAAGAAGTTGAAAGTAATGGTCAAAATTTTCGGTCGGAAAACACCCTTGGAACTTGGATTTATCCAGGTTGAAAAGGAGTAATCAACAAAAATTAATCTTTTGTTATGGCTAAAGAAGTTGCTGGAATCATTAAACTCCAAATCAAAGGTGGCGCAGCAAACCCGTCGCCGCCGGTTGGGCCAGCATTAGGATCCAAAGGGGTCAATATTATGCAGTTTTGCAAGCAGTTTAATGCCCGAACGCAGGATCAGCCCGGGAAAGTACTCCCGGTCATCATTACCGTGTATGCGGATAAGTCGTTCGATTTTGTCATTAAACAACCCCCTGTGGCGATTCAGATTCTGGAAGCAGCAAAAACAAAAAGCGGTTCGTCGGAACCCCATGTGAAGAAGGTAGGCTCCATTACCTGGGACCAGGTGAAGGAAATTGCCGACATCAAAATGGCCGACCTGAATTGCTTCACCGTTGACGCTGCCATGAGAATGGTTGCTGGTACTGCCCGTAGTATGGGGATTACTATCACAGGTGATTCTCCATTTAATGAACATTAAATCATTGATAAAATGGCTAGAATTACGAAGAATAAGAAACTTGCTTTATCGAAGCTTGAAAAGGGGAAACTCTACTCGCTCACGGAAGCATCGGAGCTGGTGAAGGAAATTACCACCACCAAATTTGATGCTTCGGTCGATATCGACGTGCGCCTGGGAGTCGACCCCCGTAAAGCCAACCAGATGGTGCGTGGCGTTGTCACGTTACCCCATGGAACCGGGAAAGAAGTTCGCGTACTGGCATTGGTAACTCCCGACAAAGAACAGGAAGCTGCCGAAGCCGGAGCCGATTTTGTCGGATTGGACGAATACCTCGAAAAAATTAAAGGAGGTTGGGCCGATGTCGATGTAATCATTACCATGCCCCCGGTTATGGGAAAATTAGGCCCACTGGGCCGTTTCCTCGGCCCCCGCGGTTTGATGCCAAACCCCAAAAGCGGAACCGTAACCATGGAAATTGGAAAAGCGATTCGAGAAATTAAGCAAGGTAAAATCGATTTTAAAGTCGATAAATACGGTATTGTTCATACTTCCATCGGAAAAGTCTCGTTCACTCCCGATAAAATTATGGACAATGCCCGGGAATTTGTCAGTACAATCATTAAACTGAAACCCGTTGCCGCAAAAGGTACCTACATCAAAAGTATTTACTTATCGAGTACCATGAGCCCGGGTATACAGGTTGAACCCAAATCTGTTCAGGAATAAACTATTGAAAGATGAAAAGATCAGAAAAGCAAGCTATTATCGATAACCTGACTAAGGAGATCAATTCATACAATCATTTTTACCTGACAGATATTTCTGATATGAACGCAGAGAAAACCAGCGAATTACGCAGAATCTGCTTCCAGAAAGAGGTAAAACTGATTGTCGTCAAAAACACACTCCTGAAAAGAGCCATCGAAGCATCCGATAAAAAGGCCGATGAGCTCTTTGATGTTCTGAAAGGCAATACAACGCTCATGTTCTGCCAAACGGGAAACCTGCCGGCTATACTGATCCAGGATTTTCGCAAGAAAAACAAAGCACTTGCTCGCCCGGTATTCAAGGCAGCCTATGTGCAGGAATCGGTTTACGTTGGCGAAAACCAACTCGACGCGTTGATCAATATCAAAACGAAGGAACAACTCCTCGGCGATTTGATTGCCCTTCTCCAATCTCCGGCCAAGAATGTCATCTCTGCATTGCAAAATGCAGGTGGACAAAAAATCGTCGGACTTTTGAAAACTTTATCCGATAAAGAGTAATAAATTATTATTGATAACATTTTAAATCGTTGTTAAAATGGCAGATTTAAAAAAACTTGCAGAAGAATTAGTTAACCTTACTGTTAAAGAAGTAAACGAACTGGCAGGCATCTTAAAAGAAGAATATGGTATTGAACCCGCTGCTGCCGCTGTTGCCGTTGCTGGCCCTGTTGCCGGTGGCGCTGGCGAAGCAGCTGCTGAAGAAGCTGTTCAAACCGAATTCGATGTAATTTTGAAAGCAGCCGGTCCTTCCAAACTTGCGATCGTTAAATTGGTGAAAGAACTCACAGGCCTTGGCCTTAAAGAGGCTAAAGAAGTCGTTGATGCTGCTCCAAAAGCCATCAAGGAAAAAGTTTCTAAGGAAGAAGCTGAGGCTCTTAAACAGCAACTTACCGAAGCTGGAGCTGAAGTTGAACTTAAATAAAGGTCTTCAACCCTTCACGGGTTGTACTGGTTTAGTCTCGGTCCCGATTGTCGTCGGGACGGGACTAAGCCTTTTTGTGTTTTATATTTTAAGTTCAATAAATACTACATTTAGATGTCTTTGAATGCTGTAAATCAAAGAATTAGTTTTTCGTCATCGAAAAACACATTCGAATACCCCGATTTTCTTGAGATTCAGATCAAGTCCTTTATCGAATTTTTTCAACTGGGTTCCACACCCGAAATCCGTAAAAACGAAGGGTTATACAAGGTATTTACCGAGAATTTTCCCATCACCGACACACGGAATAATTTCGTACTCGAATTCATTGATTATTATATCGATCCTCCCCGATATACCATCGAAGAATGCATTGAACGAGGACTGACTTTCAGTGTTCCGCTTAAGGCGAAGATGAAGCTGTATTGTACCGACCCCGAACACGAGGACTTCGACACCGTTGTTCAGGATGTTTATCTGGGAACCATTCCTTACATGACCGAACGGGGAACCTTCGTTATCAACGGGGCCGAACGGGTCATTGTTTCCCAATTGCACCGCTCACCCGGTGTCTTTTTCGGGCAAAGCATGCATGCCAATGGAACCAAATTGTATTCCGCCCGGATCATCCCCTTCAAAGGTTCCTGGATCGAATTCGCTACCGACATCAATAATGTGATGTATGCCTATATCGACCGGAAAAAGAAATTGCCTGTTACGACCCTGCTTCGCGCCATCGGGTACGAAAGCGATAAAGAGATCCTGGAAATTTTCAACCTGGCCGATGAAATTAAAGTTTCCAAAGCCGCCCTGAAAAAACTGGTGGGGCGGAGATTGGCTGCCCGTGTGCTGAAAACATGGGTCGAAGATTTTGTCGATGAAGATACCGGTGAAGTTGTTTCGATTGAACGAAACGAAGTCGTTATCGACCGGGAAACCATTATCGAAAACGATCACGTTGACCTGATTGTCGATTCCGGGACCAAAAATATTTTGCTTCACAAAGAAGAAGCCAACCAGCAGGATTATGCCATCATTTACAATACCCTGCAAAAAGATCCGTGTAACTCCGAAAAAGAAGCGGTTTTGCATATCTACCGGCAACTGCGAAATGCCGAACCGCCCGATGAGTCGACAGCAAGAGAAGTGATCGAGAATCTTTTCTTCTCCGACAAACGTTACGACCTCGGGAATGTGGGACGTTACCGGATCAACAAAAAGTTGAATCTGAACATCGATATCGATACCCGGATTCTTTCCAACGAAGACATCATTGAAATTATCAAGTATCTTATCCAACTGGTGAACTCCCGAACCGATGTCGACGACATCGACCACCTTTCGAACCGGAGGGTTCGGACGGTTGGAGAACAGATGTACAGCCAGTTTGGCGTGGGGCTGGCCCGTATGGCCCGTACCATCCGGGAACGAATGAATGTTCGCGACAATGAAGTGTTTACTCCCATCGATCTGATCAACTCGAAGACTCTTTCGTCGGTGATCAATTCCTTTTTTGGGACCAACGCACTTTCGCAGTTCATGGACCAAACCAACCCCCTGGCCGAAATGACCCACAAGCGCCGTATGTCGGCCCTGGGGCCCGGCGGTCTTTCGAGGGAAAGAGCTGGTTTTGAAGTACGCGACGTGCATTATACCCATTATGGCCGCTTGTGCCCGATCGAAACACCCGAAGGCCCCAATATCGGTCTGATTTCTTCGCTCTGCGTTTTTGCGAAAATCACCGAGCTGGGTTTTATTGCTACA
>DAIMEA010000257.1:0-6106 GCA_036725585.1 Prolixibacteraceae bacterium
CGGCCATGGCATCGTCGGCGCTATAGGGTGTTTCGTAACTGGGACCGGTCCGGGCAAAGCCGGTCATGGGCAGCATTTGCGGGCACATAAAGGTTGTGGTACCTTCGGGAAAGACAAAACCTGTTGCCTCTTCGTTCACCACACATACCAGGCGTTCCTTCTGAGGATATACCTTATAGCGAAAAGCTACATCGTTATTACTGATCCGGAATACGATATCGAAAGCCGGTCTTTGATCTTTTGCAAAAGAAAAAACGGCTTCGTTGGCTTTATAGATCACTTCGCTCTTTTTGATCTTGGGCAAACGATAACGCTCTTCCACTTCCCGTAGAGCGATTGAATCGCCCAAAACCAAACCGGAAGAAAAATCGCCCACGTTTGTTATTAATCCCAGGGAAAGCTTCTCCAGAAAGACATTCCCGTTATAGGAAACCCGACAATAGGGAACACCCTGATCGACGGTCATCCGAAGCAATAACTTCCCGTCGGGGCTGGCAATACCTTGCTCCTGTGCTTTTCCTGTCGGAAGGAAAAGGACAAAAAATAGAAGAAATACCGAAATTTTTTTCATAGGATTCTATTGTTAACTTTCGATTATTGTTCGTTGATGACTACAAAGAAGCCAGCTCTTTTAATGTTTTGGCCAATGAGGATTCCCCATGTTCATCGGCGACTGAGGGACGGTCGGCCTGGTAATTGACCAGCTTTCCCTCCTTGTCGAAAATCATGTAGCAGGGAACCCAGTTGATTTCCATGAATTTGTGAAGGCGGGAATAAAATCCATTCTTCAGTTCATACTGGTTTTCGTTGGTAAATGTGGCTTCAAAAACCGGATTCCAACCATCCGGTCCAACCGCTTCAACAGAGACATAGACAAAGACAATCGGAAGGTCTTTTAGTTTTTCTTTCAGAATTTTGGAATACGGCATGGCTGCCCTGCAAGGCCCGCATCCCATGCCCCAAAGATCGAGGTAGACAACCTTGCCTTTGTACGCTGCCATCATTTCACCAAAGGTAAGTGCCTGGTTGGCTGTGTCGAGCAAAAGGGTTTCGGCAAATTCGGTGTGCAGGGGCTGATTGATCAGGGAGCGCTTCACATTGTATTTGTCGAGCGCCTGCTGAAAGGCATTGATGGCCCGTTCATCCTTTTCCATTTCCTGAAACTTATTGATAGCAAGAGTATCGTAATGATCCCTCGAAAATTCGGTGCAAATCCAATAAGCCAATACATATTCCCTGGTTTTTCCGGTTAGCGAATCAAACAAAACGGTATGAATCGCCTCGTTCCAGTCGGTGCCGGTTTTAACGAAAAGATCCTGTGCTTTAGGATAAAGCTGATTTCGGAGATTATGGATATAGCCCGGTACAATCAGTTTCCGGTCATCCACATAATTCGATAAATAGCCCAGTTGTTTGAATTCTACCGGAAGGTCAATGGAATCCATCGGAATTTTACGGAACCAGGAATAACGCTGTGGATAATTCTGGATCAGATCTTCAAAAACAACCTGTGCTTCCATTTGGTAATAGCCGACAAACTCTTTATCCAGTTTTACGGAATCGCGGTATGCATCGAAAAAGAGGATCCTTTTCTCACGGAAATCGGTCATGGCCTGGTAAAAATCTTTGGGCGACAACTGCCCCCGGTTGGTTTCCTCATAAAAAGCGCGATTCCAAAGGCCTCTTATCTCGGTTTGGAACAGGAAATTATTTTTAGCTGCGCCTTTGCCTTTGTAATGAATGGTATCGGCATCGATGCGGATAAAAAAATCGTCTCCGGGAAGGAGGCAAATTTCGTGGTAAAAATTGCCTGCACGTATTCTTCCCGTAGCCAGGTCCTCCAGGGGAATTTCCAACGAGAAACGGGAGAGGCTGTCTAATTCGGCTACATACTGTTTCCCTTTATCGTTCAGGGGATTATCGACAATGTACTCAAAGCGGACTTCGTGGATATCGCCCGAGAGTACCTCCCCGCTGATGCTTGCTGTTTGTTTCTTTTGATTCAGTGAACACGACCCGAATACGATGGCTGCCAGGATGAAAACGATCTGCTTCATTGTTGTAGATTTAGTTAACTGATGCTGATATTGTTTTTTGTCGGACCTTGACCGGCCCGGATTTTCTAAAAGTACAATTCGTTTATCATTATGAAAAATTTTTTCGATCATGATTTATTATTCGGTACCAAATGATGCTTTTGGAAGCGAAAATTCAAAGAAATCGACATCCACATGACCTCCGGTTTCTTTCGTGGCATAGTTGAAAAGGGCAAATTTTGTCCCCATAAATAATTTCCGGTAGTCGAAAATCATTTGAAATGCCGGGCCGATCGGGATCCAGTTTTCGTTATCGACGCTGTAATAAAAAGTCGCCCGGTCTTTATGAAGATTGAAGTCTCCGTCGATGCGCAGATAAATCCGGTCGTCCGTCCATTCAACCCGTGCTTTTTCTTCTTTAGCTACACCAAGAACTGCTTTCGACCGGTTGTCGAGATCGACAACCTGGTACGACAGGGTCAGATACTTTTTATCCTCCTCCCTATGAATCGATAAAACGCCCGAATGTCCGTTAAAAGCAGCAAAACCCGCCACGTCGCCATCGCTCATATTGCTGAGGTCGAGCGAAACCACAGCGCTGCATTCAGGACCCATCATTCGCTGGGTCAAAGTATTCGGCGCCAAATAAAGATTTTCGACCACACGACTTGTTTTTAAGCGCAGATGTCCTTTCCGTTCGGATAAGGACCAGGCGCTGTTCACCGGGTTGTGGTTCCATTGCCAGGTGTTCATTAATTTTTCGCCCGTGAAATCGTCGCTTTCGACAATCCGCTTTCCCGAATCGCCGCTTTTCAGCGGGATAAGGCCCCTTAGGGGAACATCCCCGTTTTCGTCGCCCAACATCGGCCATCCGTCGACCCAGCGTACCGGCATCAGGAGCGGAACCCGGCCCACGCCCCCACGATCCTGAAATATCAGGCCATACCAGCGATCCCTTTCGTCGTTGATGATGCATCCCTGGCCGCAGTAAGGAAAACCGGCAAAATCATCTTCCAGAATGACCTTCTTCTCATAGGGCCCGGTAATACTTTTTGCACGATAGCATACCTGGCGGCGGGGTTTGCCCCTGGGCCACGAAATCATCAAAAGGTAATAGGTATCGTTGTACTTAATAACCTGGCTCCCTTCGAGCAGGCCGGTTTCTTCTTCATCCCGTTCGAAAATCTTCACATCGACGCCATCGGGTAGCACATCGGAAAGGTCGCTCTTCAACTCCCGCAAATTTCCCGTCCCGTAAAAAACGAAAACCCGGCCGTCGTCGTCGAAGAACAGGGAAGCATCGTGAAAGTGCTGTGTCCGTGTAATGAGCTTCCAATCTCTGTTCGTCGGGTTCTCCGTTTCGTAAATGTAGGAACGAAAAGGTTGATCGTTTGGCGAGAAAAGTACATAGTATTTTCCTTTATGGAAACGGATGGAGGAAGCCCATTGTCCCCTTCCGTAAACGGTCCCCTCCTGCAAATTGTATTTGGAATGATCGGAAAGGCTGTCGAATACATAGCTGGCTATCTCCCAATGCACCAAATCCTTCGAATGCATCACCGGTGCGCCCGGCATCAGGTGCATCGTGGTGCTGATCAGAAAGAAATCGCTACCCGAACGGGTGATCGACATATCGGGCACATCGGCCCACATGACCGGGTTGGTATAGGATGTTCCTTCATTTTGTGCCGTACAACCCCATGGGATGAGTGCAAACAGGAATAAATAGATCATTTTATTCTTCATCGTCCAATAATTTTTCCGTTGTGTCTGGTTCGAATCTCGTTTTCGATTATTTTATTAGCCCTTTCATAACCCTGACCGATCCGTCCGAATCCACAGTTTTCATCAGGTACATTCCCCTCCATCCAGTCGGATCCGGTATTCTTTGTCCGGTTAGGGTGTAATACTCCGTCGAAACAATCGTGCCGGGTTCTGCCATAAAAACTTTGCTCCCACTCGCCAGTCGAACAATTCCTTCGCACGAAACACTTTGGGTGAGGGCTCCGGGCGAAGCAAATAACAGCGCCCCTTCGTACGTTCCTGCATCCAGCCCTTCTTTTAAACGGACATAAAGGCGTGTTTGAGCCAGCGTTCCTCCGGTTTGCGATAGAACCAGCTCCGAAGCATAACCGGTATCGTAGTTAAATGAGACTTCGAAATGTTCCGGGGTGTTCACCGAAATGTCATCGGCCAGAAGCTGCCCCGATACCCGGAACGATTTAAAATTGGAAGGGCCCTTACCCCGGTTATAGTACATTCCGTCGATCGAAGCGCTTGTTATAAAAATTTCCGGCCCCGGTCCAACAGAGCCTGTTAAGGAGACCACACCCGAGACCACCCCCGGGGAAGTGATGTCGATATCTCCGGAATACATTCCCTGTAGCAAACCCGCTTTCAAACGGACAAACAGGATTGTTTCCGGAACAAGGCCGCTGTTTGCCTGAAGAGTCAGAGAAGGGGCAAAACCCTGGATCGAATCGAGGGAAATTTCGAAATTTCCGGGAACGTGAAGGATCAAGTTTTCGCTTAACGAATCGGCCGAAAGCCGGAATGATTGACAAGCCGAAGGGCCAAATCCCTGGGTATACTGAAAAGAATTCAGATAACGCTCCGAAACAACAATCCGTTCGGGCAAGGAACCCGAATGTTCATCCAACCCACTAAAAACAAGATCATCGACATAAAAATCGAGACTATTGGCTGCCAAGCCCCAAACCAGTTGCGTGGCTCCCGAGGTAAACAAGGGTTCTTTGGTGTCGACGACCGATGTTCCGGGATTCCAGTTAACACTGTCGGTGGAGTATTCGAAGGTTAACGAAACGACCGAAGTACCGGAAACCGAAGCCCGGTACCATAGGGGTTGCCCGGGCTCCGGGTCGAGATTTGCCCCGGAAAGAACCAGCCGGTCGAGCGTGTTGAATTCAGCTGTTGAACGATAAATCCTGAATTCCGACGATGAACCGTTGTGAAATACGATGAATAGATAACCGTGCATCATTCCCTGAACATAGCCCGTAGTTTCGTCGCCCACCCGGCTGGTATCGCCACGGAGCAACACGCCGGTTTTGTATTGCGCGCTTCCCGAAGCGATGTATTGCTTCCATGTAAGCGAATAATCGGTAGCCTGCCGGGAAAAAAGATCCAGATCGATGACACCGGTTGCATTCCGCTGCCCCAAACCATAGGGTTTTAACATGTTGCTGCTTGTATTTCGCTTGTCGACAAAGCTTACCACCCCGGCCGTAGCTGCATTGCCTTGTGCAATACGGGTGTTCAGGGCCGGAGGTGTTGCGGCCCGGGTAGTTGCCATATCGTCCGTAAAATCGTAGTACAGGATTGTAGGCTGGGGCAGCACCTCACCCTTTAACTCAATGCTCCTGTGACCCGAGTGCTTCGATTGGATTTCGAAAAGCCCGGAGTAGGTCCCAACCGGTAAGGCCGAACGGAGCCGCACATAAATCGTTGTCGTAATGTCACGGGTACCCGCCCGGGGTAGGGTCAGGGCAGCACTGTACCCCGAATCGGGATAAAGAGATAACTCGAAGCCTTCGGGAACCGACAACCGGATATCTTCGAGGAGCGAAGTTCCCGAAACCATCAGGTTCTCTGCACGCGATGGTCCCTTCCCCTGAACATACGAAAGCCCGTGAAACGAAACCCGCGATGCCGACAGTGCTCCGGATAAAAAAGCCAGATTGTCGATAACCCAGTCCAGGTTTTCGGAATTCAGCCCCCAGACCAGCTCGGTCGATCCGGAGCGGTATGTGCTGTCGGTATAGGTTGTTGACGTACCTCCTTCCCAGTGGATGCTGTCGACCGAACATTCAAAAGTAAGCTCGTTTTCCCGTGCCGTTGCCCGGAACCAGCAGGGTTCGCCCGCTCCGATCCGGAAGCTGCCGGTATCCGTAGTTCGTTCGTACAAACCTTCTTCTGTTGCAATGTAAGATTCAAGCGTACGTGTTTGGTCTTCGTTGTTCCGTACCACGAACAAATACCCTTGTTTCATTCCCTCGGCATACGGGCACGAACCCTTTTCGCCCGTTCCCCGTAACAACACGCCCTTCTTT
>DAIMEA010000258.1:0-6086 GCA_036725585.1 Prolixibacteraceae bacterium
GTATTCGTTCAGTTTGTCGTAGCCGCTCGTCGAAAAGTTTACGTTGGCTGAAAATTTGAACGAGGGATTTGCCTTGGGATCCTGGCTGTGGGTCCATCGAACCGAAAAGTTTTGTTGCACCTTCTGATTGATCCCTTTCTCGCCGGTAACGTTGTTAACGATATTGAAGCCAAAATTTCCGGAGAATTTATAGCGGAGCCGGTAGTTGCTGCCGATATTCAGTCCCCAGGTTCCTTTGGAGTATATGTCGCCGGTGATGCGCACATCAAAATAATCGGAGGCCGCCCAGTAAAAGCCTCCTTCTTTCAGGTAAAATCCCCATTTTGTATCCTCGCCGTATTGCGGTATTATAATTCCCGAACTGTACGATTTGTTAAAAGTTGGAATATAGCCGTAGGGCAGGAACGGAAAATAAAGAGGAAAGTCTTCGAGGACGATATACGAGAAACCGGCAATGATTGCTTTTTTCCCGATGATTTTTCCTTTGTTTATATTCAGGTAGAAGTGGGGATGTTCGGCATCACAGGTCGAGTATTTCCCGTCGGCCATGCAGAAAACATCCTTGCTGATCATTTTGGCTTTTGCGCTGCGCACTTTTCCATCCTGCTGTTCGGTAACCACATTTTCTACAAATCCCTTTCCCGTTTCGAAATTGTAGCGCAGCGATGTACAGTCGAATTCCTCGGTCCCATCCTTAAAATGGGGTTTTTCGATTATGGTTCCGCTTGAGTCGGGGATACCCCTTGCGAAAATTTCGCGGGTATTGAAATTGACAGAAACAAAATCGGCCGTCAGCTCAATGGAGCCATACTGGATCGATGCGTCACCATACAAATAGACAATTTGTTCGCCATTTTCAAGCGAAACGGCCATTGAGTCTTTGGCATTGTAGTTGATGGGCGAATCGATGAATGCTTTCTGCTTTTCGGGAGCAGACAAAAGAGAATCGGAGGGCGACGATTCCAATGATGGATCCGCTACGGGGATTCGGGTTGAATCGGGAGCCTGAAAAAAATTCAGAATCGAATCGGGGAGCGGTGAAAAATTTTGGATGGAATCGGAAATACTAAACTCTTCCTGGGGAAAAGCCGAAGGATGGAAAAGGACCAAGAGGAAGAGTACAACTATGTAATGCCGTCGCGTCAATTCACTTTTTTTTTCGTCGCTCAAAAATAAAGCAAAAAAAGGTACCGTTACCCGTTAAAAGCTATTTTATGCCGATCCGGTTCCGGAAAAGAAAAACGCTTTTCCTTTTTCAGATGTATAAAATAAACTTTATCTTGAGGTTTTTATTTTTCTAATTGTGTCAAAAAATGTTAAGTATCCGATCCATTGTATACAGGAGCCTGATCATTTTTTTCTTTCTGATTGTTTTTCAGGACCAGTCGGTCGCCGGAGGAGAAAATGATCTTTCGCTGAAAACCGTGGTGCTCGATCCCGGTCACGGAGGTATGGATCCCGGGGCCAATGTGGGTACCGTTTACGAAAAAGACCTGGTTCTTTCCATCGCACTGAAAGCGGGACAGTTGATCCGAAAAAAACATCCGGAGGTAAACGTTGTTTTCACCCGCGAAAAAGACGTGTTTGTTCCTCTGTCGCAACGGGCCGAAATCGCCAACAAAGCCCGGGCCGATCTTTTTATTTCCGTTCATCTGAATTTTTGCTCGAGTCCTTCGGTGGCCGGCGCCGAAACCTATATACTGGGTCAGCACCGCACTGAGGAAAACCTGGAAGTAGCTAAGCTCGAAAATTCGGTGATTTTGCTCGAAGATGATTATACCACCCGTTATGAAGGCTTTGATCCCAACTCAGTCGAGTCGTACATCATGTTTGAAGTGATTCAGAATGAGTTTCTCGAACACAGCCGCCTTTTTGCCGAGAAACTGCAACACACCCTGGTAAACCTGGCCCGACGGCCCGACCGGGGAGTGAGGCAGGCCGGATTTCTGGTTATCCGAAGAACCAGTATGCCCAGTGTGCTGGTTGAATTGGGGTTTATGAGCAACCGGGATGAGTTGAAGTATGTCCAAACAGCAAAGGGACAGGCGGATCTGGCCCATTCTGTTCTGGACGCATTTACCGAGTTCAAAACACGATACGACGAACGAGCCCGCATTGTTGCCGAAACCGAAGCACACAACAAAGCCGACACCGTGAAAATTACCCGTCAGCGGGTCCAAAGTGATTCATTGGTCGATCTTTCCCGCTCGTCGGGGACTTTATATGGGATACAGGTATTAGCCATTAAGGATCGTTTGCCGGTTACCGATGCCCGCTTTCGTTCCGAAACACCTGTTTGTTATCTGGTCGAGAATGGACTTTACAAATACATTGTTGGCGTGTCTTCCGATAAATTCGTGGTCGATCGCGCTTTGTCGTCCCAACGAAAAAAATTTACCGATTGCTTCCCGGTGAAAATCGAGAACGGGGCCAAAGTACCTTACCGGTGATTGGCAAGGGCAAAATTTCGGGGGTGAAAATATTTTTTACAACATATGAGCATAGAACTTAGTTATAATTCATAATTTTTAGAATAATATCCTGTTTTCATTATTAATTGATTTAAAAATGTACCGTTCCCTGTTTGTTGCATTGCATTTTTGAAAAATGTTCATCAGGGTAAACAAAGATTAAATTTTTATTAACGTTTTTTTAAAGAAAGGTTAAGCGACACGATCAATAATCAGTCAAACGAAACAACAGATCGGGCTTTATAGTTGGTTGATAAAAAATAATTCTAAATAATAGAACCTAATATTATTACCATAATTATAAATAACATAATATTGTTTCGAATTTGTTTTCCGAATCCGTGTAGAAAATGAGAAAAAAAAATGAAGATTATAAAAAAATTTCAAAATGCAGCACTGGAATCATAAAAATCAATTATTCAGATATTTAAGTAATAATTTCCGGATAATAATTTTATAAAACTGAATTACAACCAATTAATGAATTTAATAAAAAAACAAGCTTCTGGACTCTTTTTTATCCGGTTTTTTTTTCACATTTTTGTGTTCAAGAAAGAAAACAAACCTAAAAAAGAAAATACTCAGAATTGTTTAAACGCCCAAAATGCTTAAGAACCACCACCAAATATGGAATGATTGTCTCTTAATCATTAAAGATAACGTACAGCCGGTTAGTTTCCGAACCTGGTTTGAGCCGATAAAGCCCCTAAAGTTCGAAGATGAGATTCTGACTATTCAGGTTCCAAGTCCGTTTTTTTACGAATATCTCGAAGAGCAGTATATCGATATATTGCGAAAAACTTTACGGAAGATCATCGGGAACAATGCAAAATTGGAGTACAATGTTGTCATGAGCAACAACGTGCCCAAGTCCGATTCGTTGACCGTGAATTACCCAACCAGCAACAATGCCCGGTTGAATAACAAACCGGTTCCGGTTCCGATCGCTAATGAGGGGAATACGATCAAAAATCCTTTTGTAATTCCCGGGATACAAAAATTGCATATTGATCCTCAATTACAGAAAGATAAGTCGTTTGATAATTTTATTGAAGGCGAATGCAATCGATTGGCCCGATCGGCTGGTTTTGCCATTGCCCAGAATCCCGGAGGTACCTCGTTTAATCCTTTATTTATTTATGGAGACAGTGGATTGGGTAAAACACACCTGGCGCAGGCCATCGGAATTGAAGTGAAAGATCGTTACCCCGACAAGGTGGTGCTATATGTCAACGCAAATAAATTCAGTACACAATATACCGAGTCGACCCGCAACAACACCCGGAACGACTTTCTGCATTTTTACCAGATGATCGATGTGCTGATCCTCGACGATGTGCAGGAGTTTTCGGGTAAGGAAAAATCGCAGGAAACGTTCTTCCACATTTTTAATCATTTGCATCAGTTGGGGAAGCAGTTAATCCTAACCTCCGACAAAGCCCCCATCGAGATCAAGGGGATCGAGCAACGGCTGTTGTCGCGCTTTAAATGGGGTTTAACCACCGATTTGCAAAGCCCTGATTATGAAACGCGGCTGAAAATACTCCAAAAGAAAACCTATAAGGATGGTTTAAGCATGCCCGAACAGGTACTGGAATATATTGCACAGAATATTTCCTCCAATGTACGTGAACTGGAAGGCGCCATTATATCCTTGTTGGCCCAGTCGACCTTAAATAAAAAAGCCATTACCCTCGATCTGGCCATCGACATGATCAACAAAATCGTGAAGCAAAACAAACACGAAATTACGATCGATTTTATTCAGAAAACGGTGTGCGATTACTTCAATATGCCGGTCGATTCCCTGAATTCCCGAACCCGGAAGCGTGAGGTTGTTCAGGCGCGGCAAATAGCCATGTATTTTTCGAAGTCGCTGACGAAGTCATCGCTGGCATCCATTGGTTCGCAAATTGGGAATAAGGACCATGCTACCGTGCTGCATGCCTGCAAAACGGTTAACAATTTGATCGATACCGATAAACAATTCCGCCTCGATGTGGAAGAAATTGAAAAACGACTAAGGGTATAAAATCAGGCAGATCGGCGGATCTGCTTTTTTTTTATCCGTGCCGAATGGGGGCAGGTTTTGGGCTTGTCGCAAACAGATAAAGGGATGAACGATGAATATCGGACCATAGGGGAGACCTCGGAAGGTTTTTTCTCCGATAAGGGGAGCCGGTTTCTGGCTTTTGCTTTTCGGGTTCGTTCTGAAGAAGAGGTGAAGGATCATGTACAGCGGATCCGGAAAGAGCATCATTCGGCCCGGCACCATTGTTATGCCTATCGTTTGGGCGCCCGGGGCGATCAGTTTAGGATGAATGACGACGGTGAACCTTCGGGCACGGCTGGGCGCCCCATATACGGGCAGTTGTGCCGGTACGATGTTTCGGATGTATTGTTGGTTGTGGTGCGCTATTTCGGGGGGACCCTCCTGGGAACAGGCGGACTGATCGCTGCTTATAAAGCAGCTGCTTCGGAGGCACTGAAAAACGCCCGTATCGTTGTCCGGATTATCGAACAAAGTGTACAGATCCATTTTCCGTATTCAACTCAAAGCATCGTGGAACGCATCCTGAAAGAAAACCAGGTCCCGATCCTTTCGGCAGATTATGGGATGGAATGTTCCTATATCCTTTCGGTCCGCCAAAGTACGGTCGAAACGTTGATGGCTCGCCTGGGCGAATTACCCGGAATAACGATCGACGCTGTGGAACATGGAAAACAGGATCCCTGATCGGGTTTATAAAAAACCGCTTTTTTGGGTGTGAATTGATCAACCATTTGAAATATACCGTTATGCAAAAAAAGGATTTGATATCGATTACCGATTTCAGCAAAGCGGAGTACCTTCGGATCATGGAACTGGCAGCTGATTTTGAGCAAAATCCCAATCGCGATTTGCTGAGGGGAAAGGTGGTGGCAACCCTGTTTTATGAACCGTCGACACGAACCCGTCTTAGTTTCGAAACAGCCATTAACCGCTTGGGAGGGCGTATTATCGGTTTTTCCGACTCGTCTTCTTCCAGTGTCTCCAAAGGGGAAACCCTGCACGATACAATACGCATGGTCAGTAATTATGCCGACCTGATCGTAATGAGACACCCTTTGGAAGGAAGCGCCCGTTATGCCAGTGAGGTATCGTCGGTGCCGGTTATCAATGCCGGCGACGGAGCCAACCAACACCCGACCCAAACTCTGCTCGACCTGTATTCCATTGTGAAAACCCAGGGAAGGCTCGACAACATCAACCTCTTTCTTGTGGGCGACCTGAAATACGGGAGAACCGTACATTCCTTGCTGATGGCCCTATCAGAGTTCGAAAAACCGATCTTCAACTTCATTGCACCGCCCGAATTGGCTATGCCCGAAGAATACAAGCGCTATTTAAAATCAAAGGGGATACGTTACTTCGAGCATACCGAGTTTACCGATATTATTTCTGAAGCGGACATTATCTATATGACCCGTGTTCAAAAGGAACGTTTCACCGACCCTATTGAATATGAAAAAGTGAAAAATATATACATCCTTCGGAATAAGATGCTGAAAAATACCAAACCCAGCATGAAAATTCTTCATCCCCTGCCACGGGTAAACGAAATTCATACCGAC
>DAIMEA010000259.1:0-6061 GCA_036725585.1 Prolixibacteraceae bacterium
CCACATCCGAATTATACGGACTGGTTCAGGAAGTTCCCCAAAGCGAAAAAACTCCTTTCTACCCCCGCTCGCCATACGCAGTTGCCAAACTCTATGCTTACTGGATTACCGTAAATTACAGGGAAGCATACGGAATGCATGCCAGCAACGGGATTCTTTTCAACCATGAATCGCCCATCCGGGGCGAAACCTTTGTCAGCCGAAAGGTGACCCGTGCGCTCAGCCGGATCGCACTGGGGATCCAGGACCGCCTGTTTATGGGAAACCTCGCGAGCCGACGCGACTGGGGGCATGCCAAGGATTATATCCGGGCTATGTACCTGATTCTTCAGCGCGACCAACCCGACGATTATGTTATTGCAACCGGAATCACCACGTCGATCCGCGATTTCATCCGGATGGCCGCCGCCGAGATCGGACTCGAAATCAGCTTTTCCGGATCCGGCACCGGGGAAACCGGAGCGCTGACAGCCATCGACGAAGCCCGGTTCATCGAAAAGGTTGGCGAAAAATATCTGCCTTTCCTTAAAGAACGAATGCGATCAACCGACCTCGCTAATGAAAAAAACAGAAACATCGTGGGTGTCGATCCCCGTTACTTCCGCCCCACCGAGGTCGACCTGCTGCTGGGCGATCCCTCCAAATCGAAAAACCTTTTGGGCTGGGAACCCCGCTATAATCTTAACGCGTTGATTGCCGACATGATGGAAAATGATATTAAACTGATGAAAAAAGAACGATACCTGAAAGAAGGCGGGTATCAGATCATGAATTACTTTGAATAGATATGAAGAAACGCGTATTTGTCAGTGGTTGCTACGACCTGCTCCACAGCGGACATATTGCCTTTTTCAAGGAAGCATCCCAATATGGAGATCTTTATGTGGGCCTGGGTTCCGACACGACCATTTCGGAACTGAAAGGTCGCCCTACCATCAACAGCGAACAGGAACGGCTTTATATGGTCCGATCAATCCGCTACGTCAAAGAGGCCTTTATCAATTCGGGCAACGGGCTGATGGATTTTGAGCAGGAACTCCGCCAACTGAAGCCCGATTTCTTTATCGTGAACGAAGATGGCTTTTCTCCGGCCAAACAGCAACTATGCCACGAACTGGGTATTGAACTCAAAGTGCTGGAACGCATCCCCGACGCCGGGCTTCCGGCCCGCAGCACAACAGCAATCCGGCAAAGCGGTACTTGTACCCTGCCCTACCGGATCGACCTTGCAGGAACCTGGATCGATCAGCCCTATGTGTCGGGCCATTACCCGGGTTGGGCCATAACGCTCTCGCTTGAACCCATTTTCGAGTACAACGAACGATGCGGTATGAGCACCTCCACCCGGAATGCAGCGAAGAAAATCTGGCCCTATCATCTCCCGCTCGAAAAACCCGAACGGCTTGCGGAAATTCTCTTCAAATTTGAAAACGACCCCGGGTCCAAAATCATTTCCGGTGCACAGGATGCGATTGGCATCTGCATGCCCGGGCTGGTCCGGCATTATTACGACAATGCCTTCTGGCCCAAACAATTTGAATCGATCCACGACGACAGTGTTCTGAACTGGCTCGAAGAACATCTGTATATGGTCTTGCTCTGGCCCAGGCCCAAAGGGCTTGATCTCCTAAAGGAAACATATATTAACACCGACAACGTACGACTTTTGGCCGAAGCCTCCGAACGAGCCTGGGAAGCAATCAGAAACAAAGCGCTCAAGCTCTTTGCCCAAGCCTTCCTCGACTCCTTCCACGCACAGATCCGTATGTTCCCGGCCATGATGAATACCGAAATACAGAAAGTAATTGACAGTTACCGGAACGACGCCCTGGCATGGAAGCTGGCCGGAGCCGGTGGTGGAGGCTACCTGATCCTGGTAGCAGAAAAACCCATCCGTGGCGCCATGCGGATTAAAGTGCGGAGAAAAGAAATGATGATATAAGGGAATCCCTGATTACTGATAACTCAAAAAATGGATAAACATTCAAAAATCTATGTGGCAGGGCACACCGGACTGGTAGGTTCTGCAATCTGGAAAACGTTGGAAAATAAAGGTTATACGCGCCTCATAGGCAAAACCATCGATGAACTGGATTTGATGGACACGAGCGCGGTAGCCCGTTTTTTTACGGAAGAAAAACCGGAATACGTCATCCTGGCTGCAGCAAAAGTGGGAGGCATTATCGCCAACAACACCTACCGGGGACAGTTCATCTACGAGAACCTGATGATTCAGAACAACGTGATCCACCAATCGTATCGGGCCGGCGTAAAAAAACTTTTGTTTTTGGGGAGCACCTGCATTTATCCGGGAGAAGCACCGCAGCCCATGCCAGAGGATTGTCTGCTTACTTCCCCTCTCGAATACACGAATGAACCTTATGCCATAGCCAAAATTGCCGGAATTAAAATGTGCGAAAGCTACAACCTGCAATACGGCACCAATTTTCTGAGTGTTATGCCGACCAATCTATACGGCCCCAACGATAATTTCAACCTGGAAACATCGCACGTATTGCCGGCGCTCATCCGCAAAATTCACCTGGGAAAATGTCTGGAAAACAACGACTGGACCGGAATCAGAAACGATATGAATACCCGGCCGATCGAAGGGAATAATGGGGAAAAAGAGGAAGACACTCTTCTCCGGATATTGGAGAAATACGGGATATCCCTGTCTCCGGATAAATCAAAGAACCAAAATGTCAAGAAGGTTCGGGTCGAAATTTGGGGAACCGGCGCCCCTATGCGCGAATTTCTTTGGAGCGAAGAAATGGCTGAGGCTTGTGTCTTCGTCATGGAAAACATCGACTTTATTGATGTCGTTCCTGAGGAAGTGAAAGAAGTTCTGAAAAACAGGAAACCGGGCGAACTATTGAAAAGCAAAACCGGTATACAAACGGAAATCAGAAATACCCATATCAATATTGGAACAGGACAGGAAGTCAGCATCCGGCAGGTGGCCAGGCTGATTAAAGAAAAGGTCGGATTCAAGGGAGAACTTTTTTTCAATCATTCGAAACCCGACGGAACAATGAAGAAACTCACCGATCCAACAAAAATCCATCAATTGGGCTGGCATCATTCCATCGAGATCGATCAGGGAATTGAAAATATGTACAAATGGTATGTAAAAAACAACCAAAAGTAAGGAAGGAAGCCGTCTATGTAAACAAATTGTTACTCTGCTTAATTTCACTTACATAAAATTCTTTAACGTTCACACAACCAGAACAGCATTTCATCATAAAAAACAGACCGTTCGCTAAATTGTTCCATTCTAAACAGACAAAGCCTTTACTTTCTTCTTTTTTTGTCCTAGTTTTGTCGTGTGATACGTTGACATAATATGGATAATCTGTTTTATTTCATTTTGGTTGCAGTTATCGCATTTGCTTTCACAGCCATCAGCATTCCACAAATCGTTCGCATTGCGCGCGTTAAAGATTTGCTCGACAAACCTGATTCCCGCAGAGCTGCAAAAAATATTGTCCCCACACTGGGAGGAATTGCTATATTTATTGGCCTCACCTTAGGGATAACCCTGGGCGGCGACGGTTTTCCCTTTTTCGACCTCAAATTCATTTTTGCCAGTTTGCTGGTTACGTTTTTTGCCGGGATTAAAGACGACTTAGTTGGCATTTCACCCATTGCCAAAATTACCGCCCTTACATTCAGCATTGTGATTCTCACTTTCTTTGCCAAGCTCCGGATCACCCACATGTACGGGATGTTCGGGATTGATGAAATCGGAATACTGCCGAGTACCTTGCTAACCTTTTTCCTGGGGATCGTGGTCATTAATTCCATCAACCTGATTGATGGGATTGACGGGCTCGCAGCAGCCATCACCATTGAAATAAGCACGGTACTGGGAATCTGGTTCTCGCTGATCGGCCTGCCCGAGTACGCGCTCATGTCGTTTTCGCTGGCTGGCAGCTGCCTTGCTTTCTTCATTTTCAATGTGTTTGCCCATAACAACAAAATATTCATGGGCGACACAGGATCCCTGATCCTGGGTACCATGCTTTTTGTGCTGGCGGTCAAATTCAATGAATTCAATCATACCTACACCGGCGATTTTGCCATTAAATCGGTACCCGCTGTGCTTTTTGGATTTTTTGCCTATCCCCTTTTCGATGTAATGCGGGTTTTTGTTCTGCGGGTTTTTGTTTTGAGACGCTCGCCCTTCATGGCCGATAAAAACCACATCCATCACCGTTTGCTGGCATTGGGCTTGTCCCACTTACAAGCTACGGTAGCCATATTTTTAACCAATGCGCTTTTCATTGTTGCCGCTTTAATTTTGCAATTACATCTCGGCGTTTTAGCCATTGCCGGGATTCTGTTTTTTGCGGCTCTTTTGCTGGCCACCACACTCGAAATTGTTACGCTTGTCCGGAAAAAAATTAAACCCGGCGATCAACACCAAACCCTTTTGCTTCCCCAGTTGATTGTCCACGCCCTGCAATAATGTAAACGAAAGGGATTTCATGCTTCAAAAAAGATTTTTCGTTCTCCTGTATCCCGTGTTTTTATCGCTTTCTTTGTTTTCTCAGTACGAAGGGAAACATGCTGTTTCGGCCGAAGCTTTGTTTTCGACCGGGGAAAATCTTCCGTTCTGGCTCGCACACAATCAGTCGGGGAAATATGGAGAGGCAACGCCCTTCACCCAACTTCTCGAACTCCAAACGCACAACCGGCTCAACAGGGTTTTCCAAACCGGTATCGACCTGAAATTTGGAAGCCGTTTCATTGTTACGCACACGAATAATTTTCAGGTACATTTCAACGAATTATATGGAGGAATCCACTTCTGGAAACTTGTCAAACTGGAAGGCGGAATTTTCCGGGAGGAAGAATATCTGAGCGGTTTATCGTCGACCAACAGGAACCTCGACCGCACACTGAATGCCCGCCCCTATCCAAAAATCCGTTTTTCGACCGATGGTTTTGTCAACCCCTTTTTCTGGAAAGAATGGCTATCGGTTAAGGCAGAATACGACGAAGGATGGCTCGACGACCTTCGGCACGTTATGAACACCCATCTGCACCACAAAGCGCTGTACCTGAAATTTACGTTGAAAGAAGGAATGAATCTCACAGCCGGTCTGAACCACTTTGTCCAGTGGGGCGGAACCCATCCCGTGTACGGTAAATTGCCGGGCATTGAATCGTATTGGTTGTATGTTACGGGGAAACCGGGCGATTCGACCTTTATCGGTAACGATATTCTGAATGCTTCCGGGAACCAGTTTGGATCCTATTATCTTCAATGGGACCTGTCGAAGCCAGCCTACGATCTTATCGTATACCTGAGTCATCCTTTCGACGACAAATCGGGGATGGAAGGCGATAACTGGCGCGATAACCTGATCGGAGTTTTCATCGATGGAAAGAGAAAAGCATTTCTCGAAAAAGGTGTTTACGAATTTCTTTACACCCTCCATCAGAGCGGCGATACGCATGAGTACGGATACATGCGGGGACGCGACAATTATTACAATCACAGTGTTTACAATTCAGGCTTCACGTACAGGGGCTACACCCTCTGCACCCCGCTGTTCGGACCGATGAATATCCGGGACGGGAAGGTAATCGGTATCGAAAACACCCGGATCGTCATGCATCATGCCGGATTAATGGGTTCTATCGGAGATTTTCTGAAATGGGAAGCAATGCTTACCTACACATACAACATGGGAACGTACGACACTCCTTATACTCCTCCTAAAAATCAGTTTTCCAGCCTATTGAGTCTCTATTTCACCCATCCTAAATTCCCGGTTGATCTTTCCTTTTCAACAGGAGCCGATTTAGGAGAACTCTATACAAACCAGGTGGGCGCCAGGCTGTCGATATCCAAAACTTTTTAATTCCTGGTTGTTATCTCAACCGGCATCTTCGTTTTTGATCCCTTGCATCCTCTGTCCTTCCGTATTTTACATCAGACATCAGCCCTCAGCGCTTCACATTAGCCTTTCGCTCCATCCGAACAAAAGATCGTACGAAAGGGATTTCCCATCTGCATTTAAGCCACCAGGGAATTCAAAAACAAAAC
>DAIMEA010000260.1:0-6050 GCA_036725585.1 Prolixibacteraceae bacterium
GATCAGTCCGCAAAAAAGCTGGAAAGGCGTTCCCGGGTGGTCGGTATGGCCGATCATATTGAACCGGAGCAAAGCGCAGTTCAGCCCGTTGATCAGATAGGGATATTCCGGATCGATGTTTTTTACATGGAAGGGCAGGATCCGGGAAAAAATCCAGAATCCGGCAAGCAGGCTCACCAGCGGAATCAGGTAAACCAGACTCCTCCTGAAAGGGTTTGGAGAAAAAATGTTTTTCATTATGAGCTAAATGAACTTGATTTTCCTGGCTGCGAACAAACTCATTTTTATCAGCAACCAGCCGTGTTTGAAGCGGCTGATCTGTGTGCTCCCGTATTCCCGGTCGCGATAGCGCACGATGATTTCGGTGATTTTCAGGTTCAGCTTGGCGGCCCCGAACAACAAATCGAAATCGCCGAAGGGATCAAAATTCCCAAAATAACTCCGGTTCTTTTTGATTTTTTCGTAGTCGCTGCGAAACAAAACCTTGGTGCCGCAAAGAGTGTCTTTCAACCGTTGCCCGAGCAGATAAGAAAAAAACCAGCCGAAAAACTTATTGCCCAGATAATTCAGAAGGCGCATGGCCTGTTTTTCCATGGGATAAACCAGGCGGCATCCGTTGATGAATTCCCCTTTATTCTGTGAAAGGGCATGATAAAATTTGGGCATATCCTCAGGGGGAGTGGTCAGGTCGGCATCGAGAATCATCAGGATGTCGCCCGAAGCCGCATCGAAGGCTTCGCGAACGGCATTTCCTTTTCCCTTCTGCGTTTGTTTCATTACTTTGATGTCCTTATCGGGATAGGCTTTTTGCACCCGCAGCATTTCTTCATAGGTTCCGTCTTTTGAACCTCCTTCAATAAAAATGAATTCCTGATGCGATCCAAATCCCGGAGTCCGCAAAATGGCATTTTCGATGTTCCCTTTTTCATTTCGCGACGGAACGACAATGGTGGTTGAATATTCTTTTTTCGTATTCTGTCCCACCGGGCGTGCCGTGATCATCTGGATCAGTCCTAAGGTGTTTATCCCGGGGAGATTGCCCAGGAAAATATTGAAGAAGAAGTGGATGACCGGAATGTATTTGGGAAACAACAGTTTCTTTTCCACTTTCACCCGTTCGAAATCCTCCAGTTTCAACAAATTGTCGATATCGCGGATCGTGAGCCAGTTTTGGACGGGTTGGCGGGCCTTTAGCCCGAGTTTTTCCCCGAGCAACAGAACAGGCTCCCATACGTAATTGTAACTCGAAATGATGATTTTTGTCGAGGGCTGGACGTAGGTGCCCAGAGTGTGAAACAGTTTCTGTATATCGCGGAGCGTCGTTAGCAGGTCCGAAAGGATGATGTAATCGAAGCTTTCGGCAGGGACGAAATCATGGGCATCGGCAACCTGGAAATGCAGGTGGGGATACTTTTGCCGGGCTATTTCGATGGCCTTTTCGGAAAAATCGATTCCAAGGCCGTACGAGGGTTTTACCGCATGGAGCAGGTCGCCGGTCGAGCACCCCAGTTCCAGTACCCTCGATCCTTCGGGAATGATAAACGAAAACTGTTTTTCAAGAGTTCGGTGATACAAGCGGTTTCGTTTCCGCCACCGGTCTCTTTTCAGGGCGATCCGGTCGAAACAGGCAATAAGACTTTGTGGTTTTTCCATTCTAAAATATCAATGATGATAAACAATTGTTCTACAGAGGATAATTGTTGAACATTTCTCTGCCGTCGGGGTACGCCACCCAAACGTCGCTTTCCCCGGAGGGTTTGAGCAACAGATCGTCGATGGTGATGTACTTTCCTTTCAGCCACAGCCGGTAACGCATTCCTTCCTTCAGCTCCAGTTTCTGGTCAATGCGCACCCAGCGCTCATACACGTTGTGCTCCTGACGGGTGTTCAGGATGATGGTTTCAACCACCAGCCCGTATTTGTCGATTTCCTCAACGAAGGCTTCGGGCATGTTGTATTTCCGGGTGTCGAAATACATCCAGAACGAAAGCTCGTAGTTTCCGGTCATTCCTTTTTTGGCAAAATTCTCAGAAAAAACGTCGATGCTTTTCCGGCGTTTGAAAAGGGCTCCGTCGCCATGAAAAACCTGTTCGGCTTTTTTGTCGTCGAACGAAAGCATCCATATTTTCCCCGGGTCGGCCGAAGTTCTCAATCGGTCGGTACCGGGCAGAGTGGTCTTTACCGAGTTGGCATGTTCTTTCCAGCTTTGATACGACGAGGCCAGCATTTCGGGTGTGAATTCCGAAATCGTGATCCACGGGTTGGCAAAAAGTTCCCGGGAGTGATCCTTCAGCCATTGTTCCTCCGGGTTGAGTGTTTCTGTGGTGCAAATCAGTAGAATAGGCCGATCGTTCATGTCGTCGAAACGGGTTTTCCGGATACATGAATCGGCCAGGATCTGAACGCTGCCCAGGGCATGGGAAAACGAAAGGCGGGGCGCATACGACTGGATCAGGGGCAAACGGGTGTGGTACGAACATTTCATGGCTTCGCCGAAAGCCATCATGCCCCGGTCGAACTGAAATTTGTCGCCGGTGGTGTTGGCGAAAGGGAGGAAGAAAATCGCCTGGTAACGATCCGGATCGATTCCGGCTTCCTGGAGGGAACGCACATAATCTTCGCCCGAACTTTCGAGCTTGTCGTTGTTGTGGATGGTATCCCGGAAGCTTCTCCGGGTATGGGCAACGGCATCGTAAGCCCAGAAAAGAAGGATCAGCGTGAGGAGCCATGCGGCTTTCTGTTTCGATCCTTGATCGTACATCGCTTTAATCCAGCGATACAGGTATGTTGCCGAATAAACCGTAAAGATAAAATAGAAAATCCAGGCAAAGCGACCCAACGAACGAAATTGCCTCAGGGGAGCTATCCATTCGGACAAAAAGCCCAGTCCCCATTTAAAGGGAAAGCACATCGAAAACAACAAAACCAGAAAGGCACCGAGCAGATAGGGATTGAGCTCGTTCTCGGAAAAAACCGGGGCGATTTTCCGGCGGGTATAAAAACGCTTCAAAACCGATGCAACGAAGAAAATGGCCAGTAATAACGCCGGGAGGCCTACAAAGGCTTTTCCTTCCCAATGCCGTTGCAGATTATCGTAGGTGCTTCCCGAAAAAATCCGGACCAGATCCTCAAAGGGCATGAAAACACTCATGATGTTCGCATGATATACGTAAAAGCCGTACGGATGATCGGGACGGTCGCTTACCCAGTCGGTTGCCATACCAAATCCCCGGACCGCAAGCAGGGGCAGCACGGCCAGGAGCAACAAAACCAGCGACGGCCGGAGCAACGCTTTCCGGTTTTTCCAATCGATCCAGAGCCGGGCCACAACAAAGGCCAAAAGAAAGATGGCGTAAAAGGCAACAAAATAGGCTGCCGTAAATCCGCCCAAAATGCCGGTAACCAGGAGCAGGCCTGCCCATAACCCGGTTTTCTTCCCATCATTGAATTTCAGCAGGAGAAACCAGACCAGGGGAATAAAAAACACATAGGTCATTTCAAAGTGCCCTTTAATCCGGTCGAGCTGGGGGGAAAGAAAGAGGATAATCAGGGTCATCACAAATGCATACCAAACGGGCAGACGATACCTCCTCAGGATCAGGAATAGAAAGGGAACCGCCAGTATTATGGAAAGAATCATCGACAGGTTAACAATCGCCACACCATAATTGGATACCGGGATCAGCTTGTCGATTTGTTTGAAAAAAGCCAGGTGCACAGGATGGGTATTGTCGAACTGGACATGCTCTCCGTAGGGATAGTTGATGCCTTCGTGTTTGATCCCGTTGTCGTAACGAAGCATGTACGATAAATTGTAATAACTTTTCAGGGCATCGCCCGATTTTTGAAACAGAAAACTGTTCGGGTTCAATACAAACGGTTTGAACGCGATCGCCAGGATGAGGCCGGTAACCAATACTAAGCCACCGATGGCAAAGAGGTTTTTCTTCATGAATTCACGTTTTTTATCGATCGGTTTTCGATGCAAAAGAAGGTAAAAATAGGAAAATATCCCGAACCCTGCCTATCTTTCTGTCCGCAGGGAATAATCTTCGAGACGGCCCATTCCTCTCTTGTCGGGGCCGTTCAGGTGAATAAGATCAAAATTGAACGTTCCGTCGGTATATACGCGGGTGATAACCAGGTTGTCTTTGTTTCCGCTTCCCATACCCGAAGCGATGAGGGTAAGGTTCCCGGAGGTATCGTACATGCACGGACTAACTCCTGAATGACAACCCACATCACCGGCATACACCACTACTTTTTTCCCGGTTTCGCGCAAAAGAGGTTCAATCTCCTCTACGAAATTGCTTGTGCCCGGATAATAGGGACGGTAGTTGATTTCCACGGTGTTGAAACGGTTGTCGGGGCTCCACCAGATGAGTTCATGCAGAAAGATAAAGATGTTCCGGACCGAATCGCTGCTCGCGGCCAGGGCGCTTTTTAAAAAATCAAGCTGTGGGCCTTCAATGTTCCAGTTGTTGGGCGTCAGCAGGATGAACAGATCGTTGTTCCGGACAAAGGATTGATAATAATTGTGGTAGCGTTTTTCGAATTCCGGTCCCCGGTCGTGGTTGCCCGGGACAATGTAGTAAGGTACAGTCAGTTTCTGGAGGTCGGCCTGGAGACTGTCCCAATAATCGGGGGTAGGATGGGGCACCACATCACCGGTAAAAACGCCAAAGGCCATACCGGGGTACTTGTTCAGAAACGAAAAAGCCGAATCGAGGGGCGGATGGACACCATACTGGAAGGAGGTTGGATGGCCGTATATATGGCCCGCCACAAAAAAGGCATACCCGGGTTCCGGGCTTTGTTCTCCGGTATGGCAACCTGCAAGAAATAGTAACAGGCAGGAAAAGAGGATTTTTATCTTCATACGGCTTAAAGTCATCGTGCATTAATTCCGCTTCGATCGAAACAGATGCTAAGTTATATTTTTTTGGCAATATGTGCGCCGGGATCTTTTTCACCAACTTCCATTGGGCGGAGAAGCCGGTCTTGTGCAGGTATTCTGCCCACTCCCTTCCTATTTTCACGGACAATAATGATTTATAAATATGTACGTGAGGCAATTTGTTTTTGACGTATAGAAATAATATATTTGTACGTAATTCAAGTTTTTGGAAAATGGAGACAAAATTGACTTTGAGATTAAATAATCAGGTTATTGAGAGAGCCAAAATATATGCACGCAACCATAGGATCAGCCTTTCAAAAATGATCGAGTCGTATCTTGATAGCATGACAAAACAAAAAAAAGTGGAGGAAAAAAATTCGATTACCCCACTCGTTGAGAGTTTAAGTGGCGTGATTGATTTACATGCTGACTATGATCCCAGGAAAGAATATCGGGATTATATTGAAGAGAAATATCAATGAAAAAGTTATTTGTTGATACCAATATCGTGATTGATTTATTGTCACGGAGGGAACCTTTCTATGAAGAGGCAGCCTTGCTGTTTTCACTTGCCGATAAAAAACAAATAGAGTTGTCCGTATCATCATTAACGATTGCCAATACCAGTTATGCCTTATTGAGACGAATGGATTCTTCCAAAGCGAAATTGATCGTAAGGAAGTTAAGGTTGATTATTAAAATTTTGCCTTTGGACGACAAAATAATAGGACTCGCCCTAAATGATACAACTTTTTTAGATTTCGAGGACGGGCTTCAATATTTTACTGCATTAGAAAACGGGCAGGAAGTGATTGTAACCCGGAACCTGAAAGACTTTAAATATTCACAAATACCGGCCATGACGGCAAAACAGTTTCTGCAAACGATGGAATAAAGTCCGTTGCCAATCATCGCATGCCTTACAATGCCATTGTACACGTTACAAAATGTGATATCCCTGTTGATTTTCCCGAAAAAGGGAACGTGAAAGTTCGTTTTGTTTACCTGGCATAATTTAGAAACATTCTAAATTATTATTATTATTATTATTATTATTATTATTATTAGCTATTTAGCCATTATTTAATAAAATTTAAACTGTATAGAAGATCAAAGAATTTTGAATCCAGATGTGCTTGTGTTTGTTTTT
>DAIMEA010000261.1:0-6045 GCA_036725585.1 Prolixibacteraceae bacterium
GGGTTTCGAAAAAGGCCCGGGCATACAAACCCGAGGTGTTCCCGATGTCGCCCCGTTTGGCATCGGCAATGAGAAATAGTTCGGGATGTTGCTCCCGAATGTATTTCACTGTTTTTTCCAGACTGCCCCATCCTTCCGCACCCTGCGCTTCGTAAAAAGCCAGGTTGGGTTTAAAGGCTACCGCCAGGTCGTGGGTATAATCAACAATCGCCTTGTTGAATGCAAAAAGCGGGTCGGAAGTATCGAGCAGGTGTTGGGGTATTTTTTGGATATCGGTATCGAGCCCGATGCACAGGAAGCTTCTTTTTTTCCGGATCTGTTCGAAGAGTTCGGCTGCATTCATTTTTCCTTTTTTTGCCAAAAATACGAAAATGATCGCGGCTGCAAAGAAGGTTTTTTTGAACAATGTTTCAACAGATTCCGCCCGGATCATTACTTTTGGTAAAACAAGCAATGAGAACACGCATAATCCATCGGCTGATAATCTGCCTGCTTTCCTTCCCGGCAGGGACACTGATCCAGGTTTTTGGCGGGTGCTGCCCAGTCCGGGGAGCTCATCCACTGATTGACAGTCTGATCGGGCAGATCAACACAACAAGCTATGCCGCCCATTTCGATTCCCTGAGAACACATCCGGGAGCCACACGAAAAGTGGAGGAAGCGAACAGGCAAAGCGCCGATCACGATGCGTGCAGGGATTACATTTACCACCGTTTTCAAACCCTTTTCGGAAACGAAAACTGTTACCAGCATTCCTTCGATGTTTTGCGATACAGGGGTCTGACCAATGTTGTTGCCTATAAAAAGGGACGCTCCCCCTGGAAAGGGATCCTGGTTGTGGGCGCCCATTACGATACGAACAACAACCTCGACCGGGGGGATGCCGTTTGCGATGCAGCCCCGGGTGCCAACGATAACGGGACAGGACTGGCTGCGCTCCTCGAAATCGCCCGTATTCTGGCACCAATTGAGACGGAAAAATCCATTCTGTTTGCCGCTTGGGACTTCGAAGAACAGTTTATATACGGTTATCCAACGGGTTCGAACGAGTGGTTTTGTTCCTTTGTTCGCAACCGAAAGCCAACGAACTGGCAGGACATCGGGCAGGCCGGAATCATCAACCGGGACGATCTTTCCCTGAACATCAACTTTGACATGTTTGGCCGTCCGGGCGATTCCATCGAAGGGATCCCGGTTTTGTGGGCCTGTGCCGGAAATGCCAAGCATGGTTCCTTTGTCGAACAGTATGCATTAACCCTGAATCGCTATTTAACAGAAGCGCTTGCCGTATATGCCGGGAAGATGCCTTATTCCGACCATTATACCTTTGCCAACCGCAACATACCCGCTGTCGAGAATCTTGAATCGAACTACCGGGATAATCCCTTCTATCATACCTGCAACGACCACAAACTCCAGGCGGGTAACGTTTCCTGGGAATTTGCGACCGATGTAACCCGTGCCGGCCTGGCCTATATACTCGAAGAAGCGGGCGTTGCAAAGCCCGGCCGAAACCAAAAACCGACACGGCCCATGTTGCTTCAAATAGCCGAACATCCGGATTATTATCTCGTGCAGCCCCGCGAAGGATGGGAGTTGGCAGGTATGTATTCGATAAAAGGAGAACCCGTTCGCTTTCAGAAACAGAAGAGTTTTGCCTCCTTTGGGCTCCGGAAGGACGGTCCGGTAGTATTTCAGATTCGGAAGGGAAGAGAAATGATTTTCGAAGTACGGCTCCTCAACAAAAAGGACTCATTACCAGCGCTTACAGAGCCCGACCCCCGGAAATAAAGGATCATTGCCGGCGAAGCGAATAGGATAGAGTAAACGAAAGCTGACCCGGTAAAAAAGGATCGACTGGTCAGTTCCCCAGTTCCGACAGAAATTTAATTCGCACCATCCGGATGTCTTCCATGCTGTACTCGTCTTCGCCCAGTTCTTTAACAGCCTCTTCGACCGACCCGGTTTTCGATTCTTCCATGAAATAGTCGAAGATATCGTCGCGATAATCTTCATCCATCACTTCGTTTATGTAATAATCGATGTTGATTTTGGTCCCGGAGTTAACGATGGCCTCAACTTCCGAGAGGAGGTCTTCCATACCCATTCCCAGTGATTCGGCAATGATATCGAGGGCAACTTTCCGGTCGATACTCTGGATGATGTTCACCTTGGTTTTGGACTTTTGGGCTACGGATTTCACCACCATATCCTGAGGCCGTTCAATTTCATTTTCCTCGACATACTGACGGATCAGATCCAGGAATTCCTTCCCATAACGGGAGGCTTTCCCTTGCCCCACGCCCTGTATGTTTTGCAATTCCTGCTGGGAAATAGGATACTGTATAGACATATCGGCCAACGACGGGTCCTGAAAAATCACAAAAGGCGGAAGATTGAGCCTTTTGGCCACTTTCTTTCTCAGGTCCTTCAGCATGGCAAACAACTCGGGATCGCCGCTGCTTCCTCCTCCGGGTGCTGCCGAGGCTTCTTCGGCGGCTGCGTCGTAATCGTGGTTTTTGGTCATGGTAAACGTTCCGGGGCTGGTGAGAAAAGCCTCGCCCTTCTCGGTCAGTTTCAGTAACCCGTAATTTTCGATCTCCTTGCTGATATACCCGGCGATCATGGCCTGACGGTAAATGGCATGCCAGAAACGGGGGTCATGGTCCTTCCCCTCACCGAACACATCCAGTTCGTCGTGCCGGAACGATTTCACGGCCGCATTGGCGTTCCCGGTGAGGATAGAGGTTAAATGCTCCATCTTATACTTTTGGTTCACGGCCACAATTGCTTCTAGGGCCAGGGCCAATTCCTCGCCGGCTTCGATTTTCTCTTTCGGATGGAGGCAATTATCGCAGGCGCCGCAATTATCTTCGGAATAAATTTCCCCGAAATAATGAAGCAGGATCTTCCTTCGGCACACCGACGACTCGGCATAGGAGACTGTATCGAGCAGCAATTGTTTTCCAATTTCCTGTTCGGCAACCGGTTTTCCCTGCATGAATTTTTCGAGTTTCTGGATATCCTTATAGCTGTAAAAAGTGATGCACTGGCCTTCGCCGCCGTCGCGGCCTGCCCGCCCGGTTTCCTGGTAATAGCCTTCGATGCTTTTCGGGATATCGTAATGAATCACGTAACGGACGTCGGGTTTGTCGATCCCCATTCCAAAAGCAATGGTTGCCACAGTAACATCGATTTCTTCCATCAGGAACATATCCTGGTGTTTCGATCGGGTGGCCGCATCCATTCCCGCGTGATAGGGTAAAGCCTTAATTCCGTTCACCTGGAGGTTTTCGGCCAAAAGCTCCACCTTTTTGCGGCTCAGGCAATAAATAATACCCGATTTGCCGGGGTGGTTGGAGATGAATTTGATGATTTCGGCCGTGGTTTTGAATTTGGGCCGAATTTCATAATACAGGTTCGGCCGGTTAAACGACGATTTAAACACGTTGGCATCGAGCATGCCCAGGTTTTTCTGGATATCGTGTTGCACTTTAGCGGTGGCGGTTGCCGTAAGGGCAATGACCGGTTTCACACCGATCTCCTGGATGATGGGCCGGATCCGGCGGTATTCGGGTCGGAAATCGTGTCCCCATTCCGAGATGCAATGGGCTTCGTCGACAGCATAGAACGAAATTTCGATCTGCCCCAGAAAATCGATGTTGTCCTGTTTGGTCAGCGACTCGGGAGCAACGTACAATAATTTGGTCTTCCCCGATAAAACATCGTCCTTCACCTGTTGAATCGCTGGTTTCGAAAGCGAAGAGTTCAAAAAGTGGGCAATTCCGTCGTCGGTGCCAAAACTACGGATCGAGTCGACCTGGTTTTTCATCAGGGCAATCAGGGGGGATATCACAATTGCTGTACCGTTGAGTAAAAGGGCAGGCAACTGATAGCATAACGACTTACCGCCTCCTGTGGGCATCAACACGAAGGTATCGTTCCCTTCCATTACGCTGATGATTACCTTTTCCTGTTCCCCTTTAAAACGATCGAAGCCAAAATGCTTCTGCAATTGTTCGGTCAAATAATGAGAATCAATCATTTTATGCCTATGAATATTATTTCGTATTAAAAAAATCGATTGGAACACTAAGGTAACAAATAAAAAAATCCGAAAAAATTCAATTCGTTAAGAAAAGTTATATTTGTTCATTTTAATTTTACCGGCTATGATCCGATTCAGGAAAAACAAGGATACGGAAAAAGAAATGTCGTTTTTGCAACATCTGGAAGAACTCCGGTGGCATATTGTGCGTGCCCTGCTGGTATCGGTCCTTTTCATGGTGCTTGCTTTTATCAACCGGTCGTTTCTTTTTAACGAAGTGATCCTGAAACCCAAGAGCCCGGATTTTTTTTCAAACCGCATGTTTCTGGAGTTAAGTCACTGGTTGACAGATGTTTTTGGAATCGACTCATCGGCCCTGGCTATCAACCAAAGCCCGCTCAATTTGGTGAATATCGATATGGCCGGGCAATTTGTTTCGCACATTAAAATTTCGATCGTTGCCGGATTGATCATTGCCTCTCCCTATATTGTATGGGAAATATGGCGCTTCATTAAGCCGGCACTGCATCAGAATGAAAAAAAAACGTCCCGAGGTGCGGTATTTACCATCTCGAGCCTTTTCCTTACCGGGATTCTTTTTGGATATTACCTGATCGTCCCGCTTTCGATTCATTTTTTAAGCACGTATATTGTCAGCCAGGAAGTTGTAAATACCATCAAACTAAATTCCTACATCGGCACGGTTACCTCCGTCACTTTTGCATCGGGGGTGATTTTTGAATTGCCCGTCGTGGTATACTTCCTGAGCAAAATCGGGTTGCTCACCCCGGGTTTTATGCGCAAATACCGGCGTCATGCCTATGTTTTGCTGCTTATTATATCGGCCATTATCACACCCCCGGATGTTTTCAGCCAGATCCTGGTGTGCATCCCGCTAATCATCCTCTACGAAATAAGTGTATTTATTTCCCGTTCTGTTGTAAAGAAATTGGATCATGAAGTTACGAACTGAAGGCATTGAAAAAAGATACCGGAAACGGACGGTAGTCAAAGACGTCTCCATCGAGGTAGAGCAGGGAGAGATTGTGGGTTTGCTGGGCCCGAACGGAGCCGGAAAGACTACTTCGTTTTACATGATCGTAGGACTGATTCGCCCGAATGCCGGGAAAATTTATCTCGACAATTTGGACATCACCCGCTTGCCGGTATACAAAAGAGCCCAAAAAGGCATTGGTTATCTGGCCCAGGAAGCGTCGGTTTTCCGGCATTTAAGCGTCGAAGACAACATTCGCGCCGTACTGGAAATGACCACATTTATCCACGACGAACAAAAAGAAAAACTGGAAACCCTGCTGAGCGAATTTGGCCTGCAAAAAATCAGAAAGAGTAAGGGAATCCAACTCTCCGGGGGAGAACGCCGCCGAACGGAAATTGCCCGCGCCCTGGCCCTCAACCCGAAGTTCATCCTGCTCGATGAACCCTTTGCCGGCGTCGACCCGATTGCCGTGGAAGATATCCAAAACATTGTTTACCACCTGAAAGACAAAAACATTGGCATCCTCATCACCGATCACAACGTGCACGAGACCCTGGCCATTACCGACCACTCCTACCTGCTTTTTGAAGGCTCTATTTTGAAAGCAGGATCGGCCGAAGAACTCTCGGCCGACGAGATGGTGCGTAAGGTATACCTGGGACAAAATTTTGAACTCCGCAAAAAGCGCGAAAAATTTGAACACCCTGAAAACGAACCCTTCATCGGTGAAAAGAAATTGTGAGGTTTCTGAAAAAAGATTTATATTTGCGCCGCTTTAAGCGGGCGTGGCGGAATTGGTAGACGCGTCAGACTTAGGATCTGGTGCCACACGGCGTGGGGGTTCGAGTCCCTTCGTCCGCACAAATGCAAAACCGTTTGGCGCTTTAAGGCCCAAACGGTTTTCGTTGTACTTTTTCATATCCGGTTTGAAATTTAAATTTTAATTAATTTTTCAAGAAATGAACATTACCAGGGAAAAGTTGGATGATTTAAACGGGAT
>DAIMEA010000262.1:0-6024 GCA_036725585.1 Prolixibacteraceae bacterium
GATTTGATGCGATTTTTCATTTTTGCCTTCCTGTTTCTTTTAACTGCATCACTGGCCGCACAGCAACCGGCTTTTCCCGGGGCAACGGGTTTTGGACGCTTTGCCACCGGGGGCCGGGGCGGAACGGTGTACCACGTTACCAACCTGAACGACAGTGGTACCGGTTCCTTCCGCGATGCCGTGAGCCAGCCCAACCGGATCGTGGTGTTTGATGTGGCGGGGATCATCCGGATCAATAGCCGGATCGTCTTTTCCAAAAATCTGACCATTGCCGGGCAAACGGCTCCCGGTGAGGGGATTGTTGTTTATGGCGACGGTGTGAGTTTCTCCGGGGCCGACAACCTGATTTGCCGGTATATGCGTTTTCGTATGGGTGTTAATGGCACTTCCGGTAAGGATGCCGCCGGTATTGCTAACGGAAAAAACATGATTTTCGACCACGTGTCGGTAACCTGGGGGCGCGACGAAACCTTCTCGATCAGTTGGGACAATAAGGGCACGGAACCCACGAATATTACCATTCAGAATTCCATTATCGGGCAGGGACTCATGAGCCACTCCTGTGGCGGACTGGTCCAGACCTCCGGGGGCGTAACCCTCTTCCGGAACCTCTATATCGACAACCACACCCGAAATCCCAAAGTGAAAGGACTGAACCAGTTTGTCAACAATGTGGTGTACAACTGGGGCGGTGGTGGCGGATACATTCTGGGCGACTCCGAAGGCACCTCCTGGGCAACCATCTTCAACAACTATTTTATCAAAGGGCCGGGAACAACGGTTTCGACTTATTCCCGGGCCAACGAAAATTTTCAGTTGTATGCCTCTGGAAATTATGAGGACGGAAACCGCGACGGTGTTCTGAACGGAATCCTGAATGTCAAAAGCGATTACGGCCCGGCTTTTTGGGTCGACGATCCGTCGTACTGGGCCGATGTGCCCGCTGGCGATGCGGATAAGATTCCCCAGATGCATCCCGATATTCCGGAAATGACCAGCGCCGAAGAAGCCTATTCCTGGATTGTTGATCATGTGGGAGCTTGCTTGCCGGTACGGGATCCGATCGATAAGTTTCTTATTGAGGAACTGATATCTCTTGGAAATAAAGGCGTCATAATCAGTTCGGAGAACGAGCTTCCCACAAGAGGACCCGGCACGATCTTCACCGGCGACAAACTGCCCGACACCGATAACGACGGTATGCCCGACGCCTGGGAGCAGGCCAATGGGACGAACGACCGGCTGAATGATGCTTCGGTAGTGGGCGACGACGGATATAGCTACATCGAACACTACATCAATTCGATTAGCGGAGCTACCGCTTTTCTTCGATGCCCGCTGAATATTCGAGCCGTGGCAAAAACAACCAACAGCATCACGCTTGAATGGACCAATGCGGAAGAGGCTCCCGATTCGGTGATCCTGGAATATGGTACGGGAGAAAATTTTTCCGAACGTATATCGTTGGAAGGGAACAGACGTACAGTCGAAGTGATCGGTCTGGATCCCAACACGCTCTATTCCTTTCGTTTGAAGAACCTTTCCGGCGAGCTCGAGTCGACCTGGTCCGAAGTGTACAGCGTGGCGACCAACGGGGCCGTAATCCCGCCTCTTCCCTCAGAAAATCCCATGCCGGCAAACGGAGCAACGCTCCCAACCTGTAAAAACATCTACCTGGGCTGGGAAAACCCGACCGGTGTTATGGCCGGGGCGCTTTATTTTGATGTTTTTTTGGGAACCCGGGAGGATCAGATGGAGAAAATTGCGACGGCAAGCACTTTGTATACCTTCAAAGTGGAAGAACTGGAACCACGGACTACCTATTATTGGCGGGTTCAAACCACCAATTTACTGGGGACCGATGAGGGGGAAACCTGGGTTTTTACCACGGGCGACATCATTGTCCGGGATCTTTTGTTGTACCTGCCTTTCGACGATTCGACCGGTTCGGATGCAGTCGATCGTACCCGTTCCGCTGTTGCCCGCTCGGTTGGATTTACCCCTTCATGGGAAGCGGGAAAAATACTCGGGGCAGCCGGATTCCCCGGTTCGCCCCAGGATGCACGCATGGAACTCGACTTTTATGATTCGTTGTGGATCGATCAACAATCGTTTACCGTTGCTCTTTGGTTCCGCTCCAGGGGAGAAATCGAAAATTCGTACCTCTTTCACAAAGGAACCCACGATGCTTCGAATAATGGGACCGGCCGATGGTACGGGCTGGAATATAAGGGTACCACCCTCACCTTTGCCATCGACGATAACCATACCAAAAGCACGGCAAGCATCAGCAATGCCAATCGCTGGTTCAACAATCTGTGGCATCATGTTGCCTGTGTGCGCGATGTGGAACATGCGCTCCTTAAGGTATATGTCGATGGAAGCCTGGTTAAGGAAACTGCCGACGCTACCGGGGCAATCGGAGAAAGCGATCGGCTGATCATCGGGAACCGGAACGTATATTTTGACAATCCCTTTGCCGGCTCGATCGACGACTTACGGATTTATGGAGAAGCGCTCCCCGCCGATGAAATTGAGGATTTATTTGCCGACACGGTTTCTACGGTAATTGTCGACGCTAGCCCTGTTCTTGAACGGGGAACGATCAGTATCGGTCCGAATCCCTTCCGCAATGCATTAACCGTTTCGATGTCTAATGAAGCAAAAAAAAATACCCATATACGGATAATGAACGCATTGGGAGCCGAAGTTTTTGCAGCACGGTTCTCGCCGGCCGGAGGAACCACCCTAACCCTTTCTCCTCTGGATGAACTACCCCGGGGGCTGTATTATTGTGTCGTGTCGGATGGCGACCGATTTTCGGTCCATAAGCTGGTGAAGTGAATCCGTAATTGTTTTGAATGGTCTTCAAATGGCTGGTTGTGGGCGTATACAGCATTCTGAAAGGACAGTGCGACCATCTTGCCGGTTTTTCGAAGGCATCGTTAAAAGAAGTGACATGAAGAAAAAGAAATTTCAAATCGATACCCTGATTTTGCTGTGTGGTTTTGGCCTTTTAACAGCTTGCTCTTCCGGGGAGGGTTTTCGTTTTCAAACCGACCGGGAAACCGGTTTTACAGAGTTTACGATTGATCATCCTTTTGGAAAAAATCTTTCGTTCCAAGCGGGAGCTCAATCGGGGGCAGTAGGATATATTCTCGCCGGCGATACCGTGTGGTTGGCGGGAAAACCCAAACGGGCAGAGTCCGAATCGCAGGCTGTTGTTTATCGCTGGGCCGATGCAGAACCGGTGGCTCAATTAACCGTGCAACGGAAAGGGGAGGACCGGATCCTGCACTTCAGCATCGAAAACGATAAGCTCCAGCCTTCGGCCTGGCTCCTGAATGTTGCGGCAGGTGAAGAAGCCTACTTCACCGGGGTATTCGAACGCGTCGTCGATGGAAGTCAAAGGGAGTCGTGGAAAGAGGGAATCACAACGGGACTCAATCTCCGTGGCGAACGGGTCGAGGTGAAACTTAAACCCACGGTATCGGCCTATGCTCCTTTTTATATTTCTTCGGAGAATTATGGTTTTTTTGTTCACGGAACCTGGCCCGGTGTGATCGATTTCTGCAAAGAAGAAAGCAAACGGGTGGGCATTCTTTTCGAAGGGCCCAGCCTGATGTTCACCCTCTATCTCGACCGGAATCCGGCCGAACTGGTGAAACGGCATGCCCTCGAAACAGGGCCTTCGTTTGTTCCGCCCCGTTGGGCATTGGGTCCCTGGCGCTGGCGCGACGAACACAAACATTACGAACGTTATTTCGACGGATCACCGGTTACGGCTCCGTATAATTCCGATCTGGTCGAGGATGTCCTCATGATGCAGGCCTACGACATTCCCTGCACGGCGTATTGGATCGACCGTCCGTGGGGGCCGGGCGAACGGGGTTTCGACGATTACCGGGTCGACGAAAAGCGTTTCCCTTCCTTTGAACCCATGCTGCAATGGATGAACAGAAAGGACATGGAGCTGATGCTGTGGATCGGTCCCTTTGTGATGGGCGAAATGGCCCGTACTGCGCTGGAAAATAATTACCATATGGTGAGCAAAAACCACATCAGCCGGAACCAGGTGCTGATGGATTTTACGAATCCCGAAGCCTCCCGCTGGTGGGGGGAAAACGGGCCCGGGAAACTGGCCCGGATGGGCGTAAAAGGATTCAAACTCGACCGGGCCGACGGGGAAAAACTGGTCGATTCGCTGCACCTGATAACCCATTCGGGTATAAGTTACCGGGAAAACTACAACGATTTTCCGGTTCAGTATGTCAAAGCAACCTACGATGCCGTCCATGAAGTTCTGGGCGACGACATGATCCTGTTCCCGAGGGCACAATACACGGGGAGCTCCCGCTATGGCGCGCTCTGGGCCGGCGATACCGGCAATCCCCCAGAAGGACTGCGCTCGGCCCTGATAGCGCTGCTGCGTTGTTCGGTGATGGGATATCCCGTATGGGGCTCCGATACCGGTGGCTATCCCAAACGAATCGACCGGGAGGTTACCCTGCGATGGCTCGGATTCTCGTGCTTCTCGCCCCTGATGGAAGTAGGTCCCACCAACAACCGGGGCTTCTGGGGCATGAACTACGACCCCGAATTCGACCACGAGTTGCTGGCTGCCTGGCGCTTTTATGCCCAATTACGGATGTACCTAATCGATTACGTGCACGGACTAGCCCAAGAGGCACGGGAAACAGGAATGCCCGTGGCCCGGCCGCTCTTTCTTGTTTACCCCGAAGCAAAAGAGAGCTGGACCGACTGGACTACCTACCTTCTGGGCAACGACCTGCTGGTATCGGTCGTCTGGGAAAAAGGAGTAAGCCAAAAAGCGGTGTGGCTGCCTTCCGGAGAAACCTGGATGGATCTCTGGACAGGAGTCGAATATTCAGGTGGTCAGACGGTTAACGTACAAGCCGAAGCTTATCAGACTCCCGTGTTCCTGCGAAAAGGCAGCTCGCTCGGGCTGCCCGATTTTTCGGAATTATACCGTGAATCGCTGGAGAAAACAGCGCTTCGCTATTCGATGGAAACCCTTGAAAAAATGGAGCAATGGTAAATATTTACAAGGTCGGAATCCGTATCTGCATCGTTCTTATTACCCTGCTGTTTGTTGCATGTGCTCGCAAACCTCTTCCCGTATTGGAAACCGGGGCCCAAAATCCCATGCCCGATGCGTGGATCGACAGCGATACCGGGCATCGAATCAAAAAACTGGTGATGGACGGAGGAAGCAACCGCAGTTTTTATTTCCACAACAATCCCTTCGTACCCGGTGATCGGACAAACCCCGATCAAATGATTTATTACCGCACGCTCGAAAACCAGCCTCCCCAATTGTATGCCCTCGATTTGAAAACCGGTGCAAGCAAAAAACTCACCAACCAGAGCCGTGTGTCGGGCGAAATAGTGGCAAAGAAGGGAAGGAAAGTGTACTACCAGTGCCGCGATTCGGTTTTCGAAACCACAATAGACCAGGCCCAAACCCGGCTGGTTTATGTTTTTCCCGACTCGCTCCGGGGAAGCATCACAACCCTGAATGCCGATGAAACACTCCTGGCGGGCGCTATTGTCTCTCCCGAAGAACGGGAATTGTATCGGAAGAATCCCCAAAAGAGGGACTATTTTAATTTGATTTACGAAGCGGGGCTCGAGCGCTCGCTCTTTACCCTTTCGGTAGACAGTGGCGAACTGAACGTCTTTTACTCCGAAAATGCATGGCTGAACCACATCCAATTTTCGCCGGTCGATCCGCATTTGCTGATGTACTGCCATGAGGGGCCCTGGCATAAAGTCGACCGGATTTGGACCATCGATGTGCAACAGGGGATTCCCCGACTGATGCACCGCCGAACTGTCGACAGGGAGATCGCCGGGCACGAATTTTTCAGCCCCGATGGCCAACGAATCTGGTTCGATCTTCAGATTCCCCGAAGCGAAACTTTCTACCTGAGCAGCGTGGATGTTGCCACCGGGGAAGTCCTGCGCTACGGGCTTACCCGCAACGAGTGGTCGGTCCATTTT
>DAIMEA010000263.1:0-6018 GCA_036725585.1 Prolixibacteraceae bacterium
TGCGATCCGCCAGCTGGCGGAGAAGCAATCTGTTGTTTTAACCGGACAGTAGTGTAAAAGAATGATCAATTTGTGAACGGAATATACTAAAATATTGGATGACCAGTTCCCGAAATAATATTCTACCATTGCTTTACACAAGCTACCAATCTTTCTATGGAAATAATGTAAACACCGGTTTACCTACTTAACGGCAGCCACACACTCATATCGGCTTCTCCCTGGTTGCCCCAGGCATAATAGGGGATAAGCTGGATGGTCAATTCCCTGGTTTCTTTCGATACAGGCTGATAAAGGGTTTTCTCCCAGTTCTGATCTACACTTACCAGGGCTGTTGTTTCAAGTGCTGTTATTTTACTGTTTCCAATCATTTGTTCAACCGGTTTAAAATGTGCATTTGCCGGGATGCTGACTGAGTAAAGGTCAACTCCGTCGGGTAGGGTTGCCCCGTCGAGGCAATAAACTACCGGACCACACTGAACAGCTATTTGATTGCGGTTTGCTTCAACCAACGGATTGGCTGCAATTAACAATGTTTCCATCGGAAAATCGATGCTGATTTTGTCGCCCTTTTTCCACGTCCTGCTTATGCTATAGTATTTCCCCTTGTTTGCTTTTTCAAGCGCTATGCCATTCACGGAAATTGTTGCTGGTTTGCTTATCCATTGCGGAATACGAAGTTTGACGGTCAAATTCTCTTCTTCAATTTCCGATAGCAGGATTTCTACCCTACCCTCCCATGGGTACCGGGTTTCCTGAACCACTTCCATTTTTTTACCCGAGGGAAGTTCTGTTTTTAAGTGACTCCCCCCATAAAGATTTACAATCAGGGTATCTCCCTGTATAGCATAGGCGTATTCCTGAATCTGGGCGATGGTTCGGATGGTATTGGGCGGGCAACAATTGCAATAGCTTATATAGGGCTCCCTGGTTTTCGACCAGCGCAACGAGTCGGATTTTCCTTCTGCATGGGTCACGGCCAGGGGATTGGTATAAAAATACCCTTTCCCATCGAGGCTTACCCCGGCCAAAAGACTGTTGTAGGCAATGGTCTCCAGCACATCGATGTATTTCGGTTCTCCCGTGGCCAGAAACATCCGCCAGTTCCAAAGCAGGTTCCCGATGTTGGCGCAACTTTCGTTGTGCGCGGTTACATTTGGCAGTTCGTAATCTTCGCCATAGGCCTGGTGTACCTGCTGAATGGAAGGCTGGTCGTAAGTAGTCCCGTTTGGCGAAACCCCGTCGTACAAGGCTCCACAGGCTCCGGTAATGTACATTTTGCGGAACACAACATCCTTCCAAAGGGCTTGTAAAACAGTGAGCAGTTCCGGATCGCCGGTTTCGAGGTACACATCGGTTGCACCCGCATAAAGATAGTTAGCCCGTACGGCATGGCCAAGCGCTTTCGTTTGCTTCTTGAACGGAATCCGGTCCTGGTTATGGTCGGTTCCGTTTTCGACCAGACTCCGGATTTCGATCAGGCTTTGGGCCAGCTCCCTGTAGCGGGGATCACCCGTTGTGCGAAACATCTCGCTAACGCCCATATAATGTGATGGACAAATGGCATTGCGGGCCAGCTCGGCCGAAGCCTGCTGATAGAAACGATAAAGAAAATCGGTCGCCTTACGGGCAACCCGAAGCAGGGTTTCTTCGCCGGTGATCCGGTAATGCAGGCAGGCAGCCGTCATCAGGTGTCCCATGTTGTAGGTTTCGAAATCGAGCCGTTCGTTGAATTCATGCTTTTTGCCGGGTTCTTTTCGTTCCCGAATCGAGGTGGGGGTATGAATATAGCCATCGGGGCGTTGTGCCTTTTCAATAACCGGTATGATGGCATCGATCTGATTTTTCAGTTCGGAGTCGTGGGTTTCGCCATAAATGCTGATGGCCGCTTCGAGAATTTTGTAAAAATCGCCATCGTGGAACGGGGGTCCCTTATGCTCTCCATCCTTTAAGCCGGCTGCAATTTCAAAATTCAGAAAAGCATGACTGACGGAATCATCAAGGTAGCAACCCAGCATGTGGGGGACCATGGTGTTTTGGCATACTCCAAAACGTTCGGCCCAGAAGCCGTTCGTCCATTGTACATCGCCAATATTCACGGCTTTTATCTTCGCATACGGGCTGTTTTGGGTATTTACAAGCGCCTTTTCCTGAGCTAGGCCAAACACGCCGATAAAAATAAACAGGGGGAGAACAAGGATTATTTTTGGTTTCATTTAACTATTTTTCAAAAGTTCAAATCGATATTCGCCAGAACCAACTTTGGTCGATTCCCCTGCTGATACATACCCTTCGGGAAAAATGATCTCGGCTGTTGTATTCACAGGTACTTTTACATTCAGCAAAAGTTTGTTATCAGTTCTTTCCCAATCGATGAAAATGGTTCCGTACATGCTTTTGTATGTAAGTCGGGCAAAGTGCAGCTCGGCGGGAATGAGCGGCTGTACAACAAAAGCTTTATAACCGGCTTCTTTCATTTTCAAACCTCCAACCTGCGAATAAATCCAGTTACCTACAGCACCATAGGCATAATGATTAAACGAGTTCATTCCGGGAGTTTGAAACGAACCGTCGGGTTTGATGCAGTCCCAGCGCTCCCAAATTGTTGTAGCCCCTTTGGTTACGGGGTACAGCCACGATGGGTAGCGCTTATTAAACAACAACATAAAGGCTTCCCGCTCGTAACCGTTGTCACTCAATGCATCGAGCAGAAGAGGGGTGCCCAGGAACCCGGTTGTGAGGTGTTCAAAATGACGAACATCTTTTGCCAAACGTTTAGCTCCGGTTTTCTTCAAATCGTCGTCATACAAACCAAAGGCCAGGGCCAGGGTATAGGCTGTTTGCGAGTTGGACGTCAATCTGCCGGTTGGGGTCATGAATTCTTGCAGGAATGCGGCTTTAATTTTTGGGCGAATTGCGGCATAACGTAGGGCATCATCGGTTTTGCCCAGGATCGTTGCAATTTGCTCCATCAGCCCTGTGCTGTAATAATAATAGGCAGTGGCAATCAGCTCCTTTTCGGTGTACGCGCCGGCATAACCGTAATCGGGGGCGTTGTAATGGTAGCTCATGTATTCGGCAAACGAAAGCCAGTCGCCAAAATGAAAACCGTAATCAAAGATGTAGCGATCGCCTGCATGCCGGATCATGTATTCCTCCCAGCCTTTCATCGATTCGTACTGGTTTTCGAGAATACGTTTGTCGCCAAAGGTTTGATAAACCACCCATGGTATAATGATGGCGGCATCGCTCCATCCGGTAGCGCCAAAGCCGTCGCTCCAACCGGTACCTCCTCCGTCGGGGACCACATTGGGCACTACCCATGGGATGCTCCCATCAGACTTCTGTTCAATCATGAAATCTTTCATCCATTTGGAGTAGAACGAAGCAGTGTTCATGATGAACGATGCTGTTGGGGCAAACACCTGTGCATCGCCTGTCCAGCCAAGCCGTTCGTCGCGTTGGGGGCAGTCGGTCGGAACATCGAGAAAATTTCCCCGAAGCCCCCATTCTATATTATGATGTAATTGATTGATCAACGGATCGGAGCATTCAAATTGCCCGGTGAGCTCCATATCGGAATGGATAACCAGCCCGGATAAATTCTCCGGATTGATTTCTCCGGTAAAATCAGTAATCCGCACGTAACGGAAACCATGAAAGGTAAACCGGGGCGACCAGCAAATTTCCTCCTCTTCTGCAAAGACATAGCAGTCTTCCGCTTTGGCTTCCCGCAGATTATCGAGATAAAAATTGCCCTCCTGATCAAGGACCTCAGCATGATGAAGTGTAATTTTATCTCCGGTTTTTCCTTTCAACCTGATTTTTACCCAGCCTACCATGTTCTGCCCGAAGTCGAAAACCAGTTCCCCTTTGGGAGTGATTATCTTTTCAATTACAGGAATTTCCTTTGTAATACGTACCGGTTCACCCTCACTGGCAATTAATTTACTTGTGTCGTCGGGTAGTTTAATGGCATCTTGCCAATGTGAGTCATCAAAACCAGGCATGTCCCATCCTTTTTCTTCCAGCCGGGCATCGTAAGTTTCACCGTTGTAAATATCTGATTTCAGAATAGGCCCTGTACTACATTTCCAGCTTTCATCGGTACAAACCAACGCGGTTGTGCCATCGGAATAAGAAATTTTCAATTGGATAATCAGTGCCGTTTTATTGCCGTACGTATTTTTTTTCCCTTGCCAGGCCAGGTAGCCCCGGTACCAGCCATCGCCAACAATGGCGCCAATGACATTGTTCCCTTCCGAAAGCAGGGAGCTTACATCGTAAGCCTGGTATTGCGTTCGTTGTTGGTAGCTGGTCCAACCGGGATTAAATAGATCGTTGGAAATATTTTTGCCGTTTATGGATAATTCGTATAAGCCTTTTGCTGAAGCATAGATTGTGGCCTTTGCAATTTGCTTTTGAGCCTTGAACTCTTTCCGGAAAAAGGGAGCAGGGGTTGAATCTTCCGTATTCTCGGGAATCGATGAAGTGATCCATTTGGCTTTCCAATCATCAATCTCAAGAAACCCCATTTCCCAATAAGCGATATCGCTCCAGTCCGACTCATTGCCATGGTTGTCCCATACTTTGACTTTCCAAAAAATCCTTTGTGCTGATTGAAGTTTGGATCCTTTATACTCAACATGAATGGATTGATCGTTTTCTGCTTTCCCTGAATCCCATAAAATTGAGCTGAAGCTTTCTGATCCGGAACAAATCACCTGCCAGGCAGTTTGAACCACATTCTTCTGGTCCGATTTGATGATCCAGCTCAACCGCGGACTGTTGGTTACCACCCCAATGGGATTGGTTTTGTATTCCGTTTTTAAAAGTTCGACTTCTAGCACTTTATCAATTTTTTCTTATGCTTACGCCCTTTCAGGGCTTTTTTTACACTATTAACATTATCATAGGGCGTTGCCCTAAGCTATTGCACGAAGGCCTTTGGCCTTTATAAATAATTCATCAGGCTCGTTCCTCGGCAATTTGCTCCAGCGATTTCCCCGAAGTGTCGGGCATAAAAAAGAAGCCAACAGCGCCACTGATAATCAAGAAGAACGTTAATAAGCCGGCCAAAGGAATTATTCCAATATTGGCCAATACGGGAACAAAGAAACTCCACACGCCCAGCAGCGTCCGGCTGATCCCAAATGTAAGTCCCTGGGCTGTTCCCCGTAAAGCAGTAGGAAAAAGTTCCTGGCTAAACACTTTGTAAAACGCTTCCCCAGCAAGGGCTGCTCCCGATGAAAACATTAATACATTTGCTATTATTACGGGAATTGTGAAAGGAATAAAAAGCAGCATTCCGTATGCCGCTATTTGCATGATGGCACCAATAGCCCAAATAATTTTACGTGATTTTAAACTCCTGTCGGAGTAACGCATAAAAATAAACAGGGTTGCAAAAATGCAGATAATAAAGCCGGCACTTGAAAATCCGGTGCTCACTACCTGTCTTAAAACTTCATTTTCGATATTGACGAATTTTGAAATGATATAGGGATTAAAATTACCCGCTGTTCCGGCTGCTAAATTCCAGAAAAGATAAATAATAGCCGTATAAGCCAGTCCTTTCAAATTCGTTCCGGTAAACAGAGATTTTAGTTTTACCTTTGCTGTTTTCGTGGCAACTTTCCAGCGGACCGATTCGGCAAGGCTTCTCCGTAAATACCATGTAACCATAGCTACAATAAATAGATGAAGGAATACGATACGAATTCCAAGAACGCCAAGATTGGCAAGAAACATGGCCAGCCATAGCACAACCACAGGCCCGAAGCTCCATGCAACCTGGGTAAATCCCAAAAGTTTACCCCGCGCTTTAGCGGGTGCTGCCTCACCTACATAGGCAAGCGAGGTTGGCACATCGGCCCCAACAGCCACACCAATAATAAATGTACCAAAAAACAACATGACCGGATTAACGGCAAATACGATGAAAAGTATGCCTAAGGCATATACAAGCAGGTCGATCTGATAAATCCGTTTTCGCCCCAGCTTGTCCCCCAGCCGGCC
>DAIMEA010000264.1:0-6013 GCA_036725585.1 Prolixibacteraceae bacterium
AGCTTTTTTGGCGGTTTAAACCTTTTGGCCCTCGGCATCATTGGCGAATACCTGATCCGGATCATCAAGGAACAGCAAAAACCCGACCTGGAAAACCTGATCCGGGAAAAAACAAATATTGAACACTGATTCATGGAAAAGCGTTTAGAAGCCCTTCCCTGGGACTCGTCCCTTTTTGGCTACCCTGTGGCAAAAGCGCTTGCCGATCCTTTCCAACGGCACGAAATGGAAGAACTACTGGAAACCATTCGGAACGAAAAGATCCGGCTGACCTACCTGTTCTGCCCTCCCCTTTCTGAAGAAATGCACCGTGCCATCCTTACGCTGGGTTTTCGTTTTGTCGACGAAAAACGAACCTACTCCAAGAATACCGAAATGCATCCTTCTTCGTGCAAAATACGTACTTACCAGGAACCTCTCACGGAGTCGATGATCGCGCTCTCGCTCCAGTCGGGCATATTTTCCCGCTTTGCCACCGATCCGGGTTTTCAAAACCGGGAATACGAAAAACTGTACACCGAATGGATCCGGCGTTCTGTCTCGGGCGAAATCGCCATTAGCACCCTGGTTGCCGAAAGCGACCTTCAAACGGCCGGTTTAATCACCCTGGGCGAAAAAAACGGACACGCCGAGATCGGCCTTCTGGCCGTTGAAGAACGGTTCCGGGGAGAGAAAATCGGCTCCGAACTTATTAAAGCTGCCGATTCCCTGGCCTGTGAAAGCGGATTCAACCAAATCGACGTAGTGACACAAGGGCAAAATCAACCCGCCTGTCGGCTCTACGAAAAAATGAACTTCACCCTAAGTCGTACCGTTTTTGTATATCATTACTGGAACCATGAGCAATAAACAAAACATCCGGCAAGAGCAGAAAACAAAGCAAAACAGTGGGGAAAAAATAAGTACGAAAAAACGAGAGCCTGTTTCCGGGGCTGTTTCCTACCCGTCCGAAGGGAACCATAATTGCTTTCAGATTGAAGCGCAAAGCTTCTGGTTCCTCCACCGCAACCAGGTAATTGCCGAAATTTTTCAACGCTTTGTTCCCGAGGGCAGCCGGGTATTCGATATTGGAGGAGGAAACGGCTTTGTTTCGGCCTTGCTTCGGGAAAAGGGATATACGCCCGTGCTTGTTGAACCCGGAAGCGATGGAATCCGAAACGCAAGGGAAAGAGGGATTGAACACCTCATCCATGCCCGCTTTGAAGATGCCGGTTTTATTGATGAATCAATTGACCATGCCGGTTTGTTCGATGTTGTGGAACACATTGAAAACGACCGGGCCTTTCTCCTGGCCCTTTACAACAAATTGAAACCCGGGGGGAAAGTGATCCTGACCGTTCCGGCCTGGGCATTCCTGTGGTCGGAAGTCGACGCATTATCCGGTCATTTCCGCCGCTATACACTGAAAAAACTTCAGATGCTGCTCTACAACACGGGATTTTCATACTGTTATGGCACGTACTTCTTTTCCTTTCTGCCCCTTCCGATATTTCTGTTCCGCTCCCTACCCGGTCTGTTCCCCTTTATTTTAAAAAGGAAACAGGTATCCAGAGAATCGGAGCATCGTCCGGAATCCAAAACAATCCGACGAATTATTGCTTTTTTCGCACAGGCTGAAATGAAACGATTCGAAAAAGGGAAACGCATTCCTTTCGGAAGCAGTTGCCTGGTGGTTGCCGAAAAGAAATAACCAGGCCCTGCAAATACAGATTCTATTTTAAATATCGCGCCGTTTTTAAAAGTTTAATTTCAAATTAAATTATTGAAAAGGGATTTTCCCCATTTATTCAAGCATATTCCTTATCTTCATTTTTCAAAACCGAAATGCATGAATACCCTTGCCGTTATTGTTGTCAATTGGAACGGCCTATCCGATACGGTCGAATGCATGAATTCCATCCTCACCCAGAGCCATACCGGGTTCACGGTATTCCTGGCCGACAATGCTTCGTCGAATAGCGAATTCGAAGAACTGAACCTGCTTTTTGGCTCCAATCCCCGCGTTGTCCTGATCCGCAATGCCAAAAACCTGGGATTCGGCATTGCCCACAACAATCTCTTCGAAAAACAGATCGAAGAGGGGTACAAGTGGGTTGCCCTGTTGAACAACGATGCCGTAGCCGATCGGGAATGGCTCAACCAGGCCCTCCTCGCAATGGAAGAACACAAAGCCGATGCGGTTGCCTGCCGGATGCTCCAATACCACTCCCCTTCCCTGCTCGACAGCGCGGGTCTGTACATGCTGAATACCGGAGAATTACTTCCCCGTGGGCACATGCAACCAGCGGAAAAATGGACCAACACCGAACCTGTGATCGCTTTTTCCGGTGGAGCCTGTTTGCTGAAACTCGATCTGATCAAAGAGATCGGAGGCTTCGATCCGTATTTTCACACCGGCTACGAAGATGCTGAGCTGGGGCTGCGGGCGTTCCTTTCGGGGAAAAAAATCATATACGAACCCCGTTCGGTGGTTTACCACAAAATGGGCCAATCGCTTGCAAAGGACTGGAATTACAGGCGCACCCGTAAAATCATCCTGGACAGCCGTTACACCTGGTTCAAGCTGATGCCCTGGACCGTAACTGCTCTTTATGCCCCGCTGATCCTTTTACGTTCCCTGCTGATCCTGCTGGTACACCTGCTCGCTTTTCGTTTCCGGTACATCGCAGTGTTTTTCGATGCCGGATATCGCTTTCTCCGTTACGACCGGGCCAGGATTGCCCGGGCACGAAAAACCTTTTTCCGAAGAATCGGGATCCGAAAAATACTATCGATGCAGGTATCTTTTCTGAAAACCGACACACAGCGTTTTTACCGGTTTTTTGTTAAAGTAAAACCCACTAAATTTGAACGGAATTAATACCCGTATTATGCGCATCGTACTCCTGGCCGACAGCATCGACCTGCAAAGTGCAGGCATCCATGTGTACACCCTGAATATGGTCCGTTCGCTTGAAGAAAGCGGCCGGCATGAAATCTTTTGTGTTCGGACCGGAACCCGTGAGGATCTTGTATTCCGGAACGACGTCCGGGTCAAAGCCCTTTTTCCCTTTCTGAAGAACGATCCTGTCCGGATTTTTTTCAAAATACCCAGGGCTGTTCAGCAACTTAAGCCCGACTGGGTGATCGAAACCGCGCATTTCGGGCCGTTCAATTTACCCCGCAGAATTAAACGGGCAACCGTGATCCACGATCTGACCCCGGTCAAGTACCCGGGATGGCACCACCGTTTCAGCGCCCTGCTTCAGAAAATGTTTTTTCCGTCAATTTTCAGACATGCTTCGCTGCTCATTGTCAATTCGGAAAACACCCGGAATGACCTGCTCACGCTGTATCCTCGAACCCGAAAGAAAATAACACGTATTTACCCGGGGATCGATTCATTTTACGAAACAGATAAAGAAGCTATTCTTTCTGAAAAGGAAGCCTTTTTCCTGACCACAGCCACCATTGAACCCCGGAAGAATTTGCCGGCGCTGCTCGAAGCCTACCGGATTTTTCGCGAACAATCAAAATTAACCCACAAACTGGTCATTTGTGGGGGAAAGGGCTGGAAAAGCAAAAAGTTTTACCGGCAACTGGCCAGCCATCCGTACCGGAGTGATATCGACATGAAGGGCTATGTGTCGAAAAAGGAACTGAAGGAATTGTACAACAAAACAGCCGGCTTTATCTACCCTTCGCTTTACGAAGGCTTTGGCTTCCCGGTGGCCGAAGCCATGGGCTGTGGCGCCCCGTGCATCGTTTCGCGCGTATCGAGCCTTACCGAAGTGGGCGATGATGCGGTGCTGTACTTCAATCCCCTGTCGCCGGTTGAACTGGCCTTGTGCATGACGCAACTAACGGATTCCAAAGCGCTTCAGCAGGAATTGACAGAAAAAGGGTTTCAACAGGCGCAAGCGTTCTGCTGGAAAAATTATGCCCGGGAACTGGAAGAGCAACTGGAATTGTTGCTGATGCAGCCAACAAAATAAAACAATCAGTTTCCCTGTCGGACACAAAACCCTTTGTATCGGCTTTTTTCCTACTTTTACACCAACAAAAAATCGATTTATGAAAAACGGTTTTCTCCTTTTCATGGTCTTGTTCCTGTCACAAGCTCTTACAGCCCAGAATTATATAACCCGGACGGCACACATTCATATTCGTTCGGACAATAAGGTGCAAAACATTGTAGCCGATAATTACCAGGTTGCCTGCCAGTTAAACACCCAGAACGGCGATTTCAAAATCATTGCCCTCATCAAATCGTTCGAATACCAGATTGGCGCCATGAACCGGGTGATGAACACGCGCGACATCAATGTAACCGATTATCCCCGTATTACCTACGATGGTAAAATCACCAACCTGAAGCAGATCAATTTCTCAAAACCCGGCACGTATCCGTTCAAAATCAATGGGATGCTTTTTATTTGGGACGAAAAAAGAATCACCCCGGCCCAGGGCACCCTGACCGTGAATAGCGACGGAAGCATCGAAGGAAATTCAGATTTCACCATTACCATTGAAGACAAAAACCTGAACAAAATAGACGACATCATAAAAGCCAAACTGCCCGGGGCCATCAACCTGCAACCCAATGCCCTGGGTATTTCCAAAGATATTCAGGTAAAAGCCACAGCTTTACTAAAAAAACCATAAGCACCATGAAAAAAATTCTGAAAACCGTGATCCTCGTTGTGCTGGTTCTGGCCCTGATCGTTGCCGGCGCATGGTATTACATAATGCACATGCCCGAAAAAAGCATGGCCAAACAAAGTCCCGATTTTGTGATCGAAGCAGCCGAGCTGGCTGCGGAATACGAGAATGCGCCCACTGCTTCGGACAAAAAATACATCGACCGGGTGGTGGAAGTTTCCGGTATTGTTGCCGATATTTCACACGATCAGAACGACCAGACAGTCATCATCCTGCGCGACGAACAATCGCTTACCGGTGTGCTCTGCACGCTCGATGAAAAGCAGGAGAAAGCAGCTGCGGGTATTGCCGTCGGCGATCGAATCACCCTGAAAGGAACCTGCACCGGAATGTTGTTCGAAGTGGTTTTAAATCGCTGTATCATTGTAAAATAGTCGTTTTTTGAAGATCCTTTTTATTACCGATTACTTTCATCCCCATATCGGGGGCGTCGAAAAACTCTTTTTCATGCTGGCCTCCCGGTTAAGAGACGAAGGGCATGAAGTTGTTTCGATCAGCTGGAACTATTCCCGATCGCTACCCGATGAAGAAACGTACCATGGGATTAAAATGATCCGGGCTCGTTCCTTCTCCCGTTTTTTCTTTTCCCTGATCGCCTTGCCGCACATCCTCCGGGAAGCCCGCAAGGCCGACCTGATTCACACCTCCACGTACAGTTCGGCCCTGGGGGCACGAATTGCCGCCCGGTTAACCGGCACCAAAGCCGTGATTACCGTTCACGAAGCCTGGGGTGCTTTGTGGAAAGAACTGCCCTTCCTCTCACCCCCTGTCCGATACTTTTTCCGCATGCTGGAGCGCATTATGTTGCGCCTTCCCTTCGAAAAGTACATTTCCGTATCGGAAAGCACCCGTCAACAACTCATGCAACAGGGAATAAAGCCCGAAAAAATTTCCGTCATCCATAACGGCCTCGACGGCCAGTGGCCGAAATGGGAAAAGCCTTCCGGCCCTTTCACCTTTTGCTTTTTCGGGCGTGCGGGTATTTCCAAGGGGCTCGATTTGCTGATTCCCGCTTTTGAACGTCTCCTGGAAAAGCATCCCGGCATCCGGCTGAAACTAATCGCTTCGCCGCAATCGAAAAAAGTTGAGCGCTTTATTGTGAAATCGATCCGTAAGGAATCCGTAAAGGGAAGTATTGAGCGTATGTCCGACCTAACGCAGGAGCAACTCATTGCCGAATTGCTGTCATCGCACTGCGCGGTAGTGCCCTCATACAGCGAAGGTTTTGGGTTCACCGCCGCCGAAGTCACTTTGATGGGTCTTCCCCTGATCCACTCCGGCAAGGGTTCCCTACCCGAAGTGACGGGTGGTC
>DAIMEA010000265.1:0-5996 GCA_036725585.1 Prolixibacteraceae bacterium
AACGTTAGTCCTCTGGCCGTGATGAAGTATGACAAATACAACACCCAGGAATTTTATGGGATTGCCAATTTTTATATCGAATTTATGCCGCTCAACTGGCTGAGCATTAAATCAACCTTCTCCCCAAATTTCCAATATTCCCGCCTGGGGCAATACCAGGATCCCTTATCGACCAAAAGCAGTGGAGGTGCGTCGATGACCATGTCGAACAACTTTTCGTATATATGGGATAATCAGTTGCACGCGGAACAAGCCTTTGGGAAACATAACTTCAACTTCGACCTGATCCATTCAGCCCAGATGAACCAGTACGAATATTTGTATGGTTATGGTTGGGGGCTACCCTTCAACTCTGAATTTTACAACATAGGTAGTGCTTCGAGTTTAAATACAGCCAGCGGCTTTGAGAAAAGCACCTTGCTTTCGTTCACTTCCCGGTTGAACTATACGTTTAGCGACAAGTATTTGCTCACTGCATCCATTCGCTGGGATGGTTCTTCCAAACTGGCCGAAGGGCACAAATGGGCTTATTTCCCCTCGGTGGCTGCGGCCTGGCGGGTTACCGAAGAGCCTTTTATGAAAACACTTGATTTCCTCTCGAATCTGAAAGTTCGCATCAGCTACGGCTATACCGGGAACAACAACATCGACCCCTACATAACCCAATTTGCGGTGAACACACAAACCTATTACGACTGGGACGGGAAGGTGGCCAATGGATTTAAACCCAGTTCCATCGCCAATAAGGATCTGACCTGGGAACGCACCCGCGAATGGAACCTGGGCGTCGATTTTGGATTTTTCCAAAACCGCATTTCCGGGGAACTTAACCTTTATGATAAGCGCTCACTGAATCTATTGATGGAACGAAAACTGGCTGTACCAACCGGCTGGGCAAGTATGATGGATAATGTGGGCTCTGTCAGCAACAAAGGAATTGAATTTCAGGTACGGACCATCAATGTCGAGACCAACGACCTGGTATGGGAAACCACGTTGACCTTTTCCCGTAACGACAACCGGATTGTCGATCTTTATGGCAAGAAAGAAGACGATGTAGCCAACCGCTGGTTTATCGGGGAACCGGTTGAGGTGGTTTATGCCATGGTGTTCGACGGCGTATGGCAAAAAGACGAACTGGCCCCCGAAGACCTTCAGGAAATGGAAGGAACCGCAAAAATGAAGGACTTAAACTCGGATGGCAAAATCGACATCGATCACGATATGACCATTCTGGGCTCACCCATACCCGATTGGATCGGGAGTTTCTCGACCCGGTTGCGATACAAACGCTGGGATTTTACCGCTACTTTGTACACCAAACAGGGCGTGTTTATCTATAGTCCGTTCCACCGGGAATTCACCGACTTTAACAGCAAGCAGATCATCGATGTTCCTTATTACATGCGCGAAAATCCGTATACCGAAGCCCGTTATTCGAACACCTATCCGCAACCTACCTACCAGGGCGATTACTGGGGCGAGGATGCCAAAGAATACGGTTATCCCGGGTACAACAAGGATGCTTCGTTTGTGCGTCTGCAAAATGTTTCCCTGGGGTATACCGTTCCGGAATCGTTTCTTAAAAAACTGAATATCAGCAAATGCAGGCTCTATCTCAACTTGCTCAATCCGTATGTATGGACGGAATACGAAGGTTTCGACCCCGAATGGGCTGGCGCAAGTATTGATGGCGAGAACCAAAACTCGACCTCTTTTTCGATTTACCAGTTTGGAATAAACGTTAGCTTTTAGTGAATTATGAAGAATGTACACTATATCCTTGGACTCGTTTTCCTTGCCACTGCCTTTAGTTGTGCCGACTTTTTGGATGAGGAAAACAAAACCAGCGCTACCGCTGAGAATTTCTATGTAAGCAAGAACGGATACGAAGCCCTGGTAAACTCGGCTTATTCCACCCTGCGCGAGGTATATGGCGGAACTCCCTATATCTTTTGTGCCGGTACCGACCTGTTTTTTGGCGCACATCAGGATGCTCCCCTGGGATTAACCACGTACCAGTCGCTAACACCCGGCTCGACCCATGTTACCGAGTTTTTTGAGAAGCTGTACCAAAGCATACAGGTATGCAATACAGCCGTTCATTACAACGGGTTAACCGAACAGACCATCACCCTCGAGTCGCGTCTGGCCGAAGTGAAATATCTGCGGGCTAATTACTATTTTCTGCTGGTACAGTCGTTCGGCGATGTAAGCCTGATTGAAAACATGATTTCGGAACCCATCACCCATTTCGAACGAGACCCGGCGGCCACGGTCTATCAATTCATTATCGATGAGCTGGAAGAAGCGGCCCAACTCGCTCCGGAAACACAAAACGATTTCGGAAGAGTTACCCGCGATGCGGTCAATCATTTGTTGTCAAAAGTCTATTTAACAAGAGCCTACGAAACCTTTGCCGATGCCAACGACTTTAAAAATGCAGCCGAAAAGGCAGAGCTTGTTATTGGCCACCGGCCGCTGGCTTCGAATTACGAGGCGGTTTTTAAATACGAGCAGGATAACAACAGCGAGGTTCTTTTCTCGATCCAGTACGATGAATCGTCGTTGCTAAATGGCGGGGCCCATAACTGGGATTTCCCCTGGGGTCCGCTGATCCAGAGCGCCGATGAAGGCGTTTCGAAGAAAAACATCCTGCACCCCACCGAATATCTGTACCGGGTTTACGAGGAATACGACACCCGTTTCACCGGGACTTTCTGGAATATTCTGACTACTCCTTACTCAAATGCCGTTTTGCTGACCAGTTCTTCCAACATCAGCTATTATTTTCCCCGAAGCGCCGAAGAGGTGGCAACGGTGGATCAGTGGGTAGCTGCCCGTCACCGATTCCGCGAAAATGCCCAGATTGTTCCCATTGGGCCTCACTGGTGGGACGGCAACAACCAAAGCGATTACCCGCCCTTGAAGAAATTCGACCGGCTGCAAAACGAGAACATTCATTACACCCACGATCTGTTTCTCAGCCGTGTGGGCGAAACCTACCTCAATGCGGCCGAAGCTTATTTTCAAATGGGGAACAAAGCCCTTGCTGTCGAACGGGTCAACGAGGTCCGAAAGCGTGCGGCTATGGAAGGTCACGATAACGACATGCTGATTTCCGAAAACGACCTGACGCTTGATTTTCTGCTCGACGAACGGGCCCGGGAACTGGCCGGTGAGGGACACCGCTGGTTCGATCTGAAGCGGACCGGAAAGCTGATGGAACGCACCCGGATGTACAATCCCGATATTAAAGCCTTGTTTGATTCAGGAACGGATCCCTTCCTGGGAGCCAACGGGCAGTATAAGATTTTGCGGCCGATTCCGCTCAGCGTTATAGCCCTCGACTCGGGCGAATACCCGCAAAATCCTGCCTACGAAGAATAGAAAACCCGGATCGGAACGAAAAAATTGCCAGGAACAGCAGCATTCCTTTTGACCCATGAATGGGCGCAAAGCGGAACGCAATGCAGCGTGGAAAAGGAAAAAGCCCGGTCTGCGGTCTTTTATTGTTCTATTTTCAGGATGTAGTCTTTAAACGTTGAAAAGCGGTTATATGTTTCCTCTTTCGCGCAGGCCGATGAGATCCAGGTGGTAAGTTGCTTGCCGGGTTTGGAAATCAGGACAAACTGTTTGCCGTCGTCGGTTTTTTCGACATAATCATCGGGATTGTAGATGAGGGCTGAGCCGATTTCAACTGCTTCGGCTGCCACGTCTTCGGGATGCAAGCCCCAGGTTACGATTTTTCCGTCGCTGTTATCGATTTCGCTTCCCTTGTGGTAATTGATGCCGGTAACAAACTGCACGGGTTCATCGCTAAGGGCAAAAGCTTCGACCTTGGCCTCGCGGATACCGGAATAAACGGTAACGCGGACCAGTATGTCCACTTTCCGGTCTTTATAGGGAACTCCTTCCGAAAGCATTTCCATGTAGGATGATGTGCGTTCTTTCACCACCCGTGCGCTGCGCAGGGTAACCGGGTCGAGTTTGACAACATTTTCACCGTCCCAAAGGCGGATGCCTCCTAAGCCTACCGTGCTGCCTACTTTGTAGTAATCGGCGCCCCAGCCGCTTTTTTGCTTTTCGGGCGAAGGATACCAGCGTTCGGCTTTAAGTTCGAGACCGGGTTTTGCTTTGTTGTACGCATCGATGGCGGCTTTGTGATCGAAATACAAGCGCAGGGCCAGCCATTCGTTTTCCACTGCCGGGCCATGGTGGCCGATGGTTTTGTATAAATCGCCCGATTCGGAGGATACATAATCAAGATAGGTGGCGCTGTCGGCCCGCATGAAAAGACTGATGTCGGTTTGGTTCTGGGCGATACCGGTAAGCGAAACAACAATAAGGGATAGGATGATCGAAAAATGCTTCATAGTCCTGACTTTTTAAGGGTTCGAAAAAGATTTTCTGAGTTGATCCACAAAGGGTAAAGATACAACAAATGCCGTTCCGTGCCGGATTCCCTGCGGAAAAGATACCTTGTCGGATACATCTTCCCAGGTTGTCAGGTCTTTTGTCCGTAAGGTTCCATACCGGTGATCCCGGTATTTATCGAAATACAGGTAGATATATTCGCCAATGGGAAGGGCGGTGGGTCCCTCGGCCCAATAGTCGCCGGTTATGGGTTCGGATACGCTTGTGGGGTATGGGCCCGAAGCTTTTGGCGAAAGGGTGTACCGGATGTTTTTTTCCGGGGGATTGGGATTTTCGTTTTTCAGGAACATCACGTATTCCTGTTTGTATTTCAGGAGTGTTGCATCAATGACACTGAAATCGGGATTGAAAAACAAACGGGTAGGTGCAAAGTTCGCAAAGTCTTTGGTTGTGGTGAAATAGATCCGGTGATTGAGCCCTTTTTCCCGTTCCGATTCGGCTATTTCGGAATGGCGTCCCGGGATCGTGCTTGCCCAAAAAATAAGAAATTCCCGGTTTTCCTCGTCGTAAAACAATTCAGGGGCCCAGCAGTTTTTTGCTTCCGGTTCCTGTTCCATAACCGGGATGATTTTCTGTTCCGACCAATGGATCAGATCATCCGACGAAGCGTAACCGATGTGCCGGTCCCACCAACCGGTGGTCCAAACCATATGGAAAATCCCGTCGGGTCCCTGAAGGATGCAGGGATCGCGAAAGAGTTTATCCTTCCCGATTTCGGGAGCCAGAACCGATTCGCCCTTGTTCAGTGCTTCCCATTGCAGTCCGTTGTAGCTGCAGGCCAGGTGCAATCCATCCTCGCCACGTCCGGTGAAATAGGAAAAGAGGTAAGCAGGTTCTTCGGCACGGACAAGGTTTTGAAAAACAAAAACGAAAAGAATGAATACTTCGAAACGTTTCATGCTTATTTACTTTTTAAGCGATGCATTTCCATTCCGGCCAGTAAAAAGGCACCCAGGGCATAGTCCTCAAAATCGGGGGCATGGTCGTAGCCTACGGGTTGGCCGTCCTTTGGCTCTTTCCCGGTTCCCTGTACATAACCCAGAAATCCATTCTCGTGCAGGCACACATCGGCCATGGCGAGCCAGGCTTTTTCCACTATGGGAAGGTACTTTTTCCGGGGCAGTATTTTTTGGTTGATTCCCCAGGCTATGCCATAGGTAAACATAGCGGTACCGCTCAATTCCATCCCCCCGAAGTGGTTTTCGTCGTGCAGACTGATGTTCCAGGTCCCGTCCTCCCTCTGTATTTTCGCCAGGGCTTTGGCCATTTTTTTGAAATCGTTTTGGTAGAGCCGGTTGTTCTTTGTTTTTCCTTCCGTGATATCCATGATCCGGGCCAGGGCCATCATTACCCAGCCGTTTCCCCTCGACCAATAGCAGTCTTCGCCGTTGGGTTCGGTATAGGGAGGGTCAAAGTCGGCATCGCGCCACCATAATCCTTCCTTTGGGTTAAAAAGACCATTGTCGCCGTGCTCATTACGCGTATAAAGGTACATACTGTGCATTTTCCGGAAATACTTTTCTTCACCGGTCATCTTGCCCAGTTTGGCCAGCACGGGC
>DAIMEA010000266.1:0-5973 GCA_036725585.1 Prolixibacteraceae bacterium
CTCATCACAGGCTGTTTTATGTTGTCGGTTTCCTGTATCGACGATTTAAACCAAGCCCCTGTGCTCGATACCACTTCAGCAACGGTTTATGCCACTGCATCGAACTATAAAATGGTATTGGCAAAATTATATGCCCTTTATGTCACAGCAGGCCAGGAAAAAGGCGGTGCCGATCCCGACCTTTCGAGCAACATGGGTTACGACTATATGCGCTGCTATTTCAATTTACAGGAAGCAGGAACCGAAGAAATTGCCTCAACCTGGCTCGAAGGCGATAAAATAGGGCCCCTCACCTATTTAACATGGGATGCTTCCGATCCGTGGGTTTCCGACATGTATTACCGGCTTTATTACACCATTGCCGTGTGCAACGAATTCCTGAGAAATGCTGCCGATGATAAAATAGCCGGATTCACCGAGGGCGAACAGAACGACATCCGCGTTTACCGTGCCGAAGCCCGCTTCCTTCGCGCGTTAACGTACTATCATGCAATGGACCTGTTTCATCGCATTCCGTTTGTTAATGAGAACGATCCGGTTGGCGCTTATATACCCCCGAGGTATACGTCAACACAGATATTTGAATTTATCGAATCGGAACTGATCGATGCAGAACAAACCCTGCTCGACAAAGCTTCGTGTGAATATGGCCGGGCATCAAAGGCTGCCGCATGGGCTTTACTGGCAAAAATGTATCTCAATGCAGAAGTTTACGAAGCCGGAGCCCACTATACCGAATGCATCACGTATTGTAAGAATGTTATCGATGCCGGATATTCACTGGAACCGGAATATGCGAAATTATTCAATGCCGACAACCACCTTCGCACCAACGAAATTATTTACCCGCTGGTAATCGACGATGAGCACATCATGAGCTGGGGTGCAACAACCTACCTCATTTGTGGCGAAGTGAGCAGCACAAAAGATGATGCGGGTTACGACCCCGCCGATTATGGCGTTGTTAGCGGCTGGGGCATGTTCCGTGTTCGCGGCCAGTTTCCCGACCTGTTTACAGAAGGTGACCAACGGGCTATGTTCTTTACCGAAGGACAGACACAATACATTGATGACTGCACCGATCAGACAAACGGGTACCTCGTTACCAAATGGAGCAACCTAACCGATGCGGGTGAAGCTGCCTCCAACACCTCTAATGATGGTGTGGATACCGATTTCCCCATGTTTCGCCTGGCTGATGTGTACCTGATGCTGGCTGAAGCCGTGATTCGTGGCGGTTCGGGAGCTTCAGCCGAAGAAGCTTTGGGATATGTTAACCAAATTCGTCAGCGCGCTTTTGGCGATGCCTGGGAAACTTCGGGCAAAATTACAATCAGCGATTTAACAGCCGATTTTATCCTTGACGAACGGGGCCGTGAACTATATTGGGAATGCGCCCGCCGTACCGACCTTATCCGTTATGGGAAATTTACCGGCGACAGTTATATCTGGCAATGGAAAGGGGGAATCAAAGACGGGACAGGTGTTGACAGTAAATACAACATTTACCCGATACCGGCTTCTGAGCTTACCGCAAACCCGAATCTGAAAAATGAGAATTATTAACGATTTTAACAAAAAGAAAATATGAGATCAAAAATATGCATACTGATCCTTCTTCTGACAACCCTGTTTACAGCGTGTGAGGAAGATGCGCTCTATATTGAAGTTTCGGGTCTTGAATCATCCGAACTGGTGGCGAGCCAGTCGACGATCGTACTGGAAAAAGACAGCGCCGCAGTTGTTGCCCTCACCCTTACCTGGAGCAAAAGCGCGTTAAACATCAGCGACACCTCTATGGCAATCCCTTCATCGATTCCGATGATGACAATGGAAATTTCGGGGAAAGAAGACTTCTCGGAAATCGCTGAGTTATCCGCTGCAGATTTTTCAAAGTCGTTTACGTACATCGAGTTAAATACCCTGGCCACCAATATGGGCTTTGCGCCTTACGTTAGCACACCCCTATACTTTCGTGTTAAGGCAAAACTGGGAAACAACACCGATCCTGTTTACAGCAATGTAGTTGTGGTTACTATTTCCACCTATACCATTGACATGAGCGTAGCTTTTATCCTTGATACCAACCAGGAAGAAACCGGTGTACGCGTTTATTCGCCAAACAGCGACGGCGAGTATGCCGGGTTTATGGGTGCAACCTCTTGGTACAATTACTATTTACTCGAAGGCGATGGAACCCTTTGGGGCAATTATGCTGTCGACGGTTATCCGTTTGTCATGGACAACACTTCGGTTTCGGAATCGATATGGAACTTCTGGTTCCCGGGACAAAACGGCTGTTATTATGTAACCCACAGCACCAATTCGAAGGCCTGGACGGCAAACCTGATTTCTTCGTTATCGTTATCGGGTGATGTCACTGCCGAAATGAATTTCCTCCGTCCCGAAGTAACCTGGATGGCTACCTTCACAACAAGCGTTGCCAATGCATCATTTAGTATAAGCGGCATTAGCGCCCTTTACAACGTCGAAACCCAAACCGACGATGCTGCTGCCATTGCCGGCACAGTGACGTTTGCGCCCGAAGGGAACAAGGATATCCTGTACAACCAAACCGGCACATTTACCGTTCCGGGCGATGCCGGTGATTATACCTTATACATTTACCTGAAAGACCCGAAAGCCTGGACATACGAGATTGTCGCCGGAACAGTGGTTATTGAAGAACCCATCAGCAAGTATCTCTATATTCCGGGTATCGACGATGGCACTTCCGGTAGCTGGACGTTCGACAACTACCTGTCCCTGGTTAGCGAAGACGACTCAACCTTTGCCGGCGTTGCCTATGTAAATTCACTCTGGGGCTATCAAATGGGACTCGAGATCGATAACTGGACCGATGTGTACAAAATGGCCAGCGGTGATGGTGCTTCAGGCACTCTGAGCTTCCAGTCAGGCAACAATGTTCCGGCTCCCGATCCGGGCCTTTACCTGATTCAGGCCGATCTGAAAAACCTTACCTACAGCACAACACCGGTTGAAGCCGTTTACTATACCGGTTTGAACGACGACTGGACCCTGGTTGCCATGGACGAAACCGAAACCCCGGGCGCATTTACCGCCGAAATCACGATTACCAAAGCATCGGAATGGGGTTTCCAGATCTTTGTCGACGACCAGTGGACCCACAAATTCGGTGGGGCAAACGGAGTTTTAACCTACAACGGGGCGAACATCACCGACGATAAAACACTGGCACCCGGCACCTATACCCTGATTGTCAACCTGGCAAAAGGAACATATTGCATTGCCGGCGAACAACTGTACGTGGCAGGGATCAACGATGTATGGGACTTTTCATCCATGGTTCTCCCACAAACAGCTCCAGGAATATACACGGGTCCGGTTACCGTTAGCGCCAACACACCCTGGGGCTATTACTTCCTGCTCTTTGCCGATAACTGGGATATCAAACTGGGCGGCAGCGAAGATGCCCTGATTTATAGTGGCGAAAACATCACATCCGACTGGTATGCTTCAATGGGAACCTATACCATGACGGTTAATCTTATGAACAGAACCTGTACCATTGATTAGAAATTCATAGAATAAGCAGATAGATTAACAAAGGAGTTCTGAAGGGCCGGTGACGTTTGGCCGGCCCTTCTTTATTGCCTTGTTTTAACAAAAACATCTTAAATTGCAGGCAAAACAGTATGAAGCGGAAAACCCGGTATATAATCACAATTTGTGCTTTTTTCATCATTCATGCAGAAAGATTGGGCGCCCAATCCCACTTTATCTTTGGCGCCGATCTGTCGTATGCCAATATGATGGAAGACTGTGGCGCCGATTTTAAGGAAGACAATGCTTCAAAAGACATTTATCAAATTTTTGCCGACAACGGCACCAACCTGGTACGGGTACGCCTGTGGCATAATCCCGACTGGCAGGAATCGTTGACACAACCCAAAGGCGTAAAATCACAATACAGCAATTTTGAAGACGTTAAGGAAACCATTACCCGGGCAAAAATGGCCGGCATGGACGTTATGCTGGGCTTTCAGTTTTCTGATTTCTGGTGCGACCCGGGCAGACAAATTATTCCGAAAGCCTGGGACGGGGTGGCAAACAACCTGAATGTGCTGAAAGATTCGGTTTACAATTATGTATACAGCACACTCGAACAGCTTAACAAAGAAGGCCTGATGCCTGAATATGTGAAAATCGGGAACGAGAACAACAGTGGGATCATGACCCATAAAGGAATGAATGCAAATTATGAAGGCCTCACCCTGATCAGCAATTCCTGGAGCCGGCATGCCCAGTTGTATAATGCTGCAATAAAAGCGGTTCGCGACCTGTCGGGAACAAGCAACATAAAACCAAAAATTTCGCTGCACGTGGCCGATCCAGGTAAAGCAAACTGGTTCTACAGCAACCTGATCGCGAACGGAGTTAACGACTTCGACATCATGGGCTTTTCGTATTACTACGCATGGCACGGACAACTTCCGGGCGAAGCAGGAAACCTGTTGAAAAACCTCAAAAACAAATACCCCGCATACGAAGTAATGATTGTCGAAACCGGTTATTTATGGGACAACCGGAATATCGACGGATTGGGAAACATCATTACCGAATCGTGCCCGGGATACGAACCCGTATCCCCTGCGAATCAGCAAAAATTCATGGTCGATTTAACCAGGGCCGTTCAGGATGCAGGCGGTGCAGGGATTATTTTCTGGGAACCCGACTGGGTATCGACCCCATGCAGGTCTCCCTGGGGCATGGGTTCCTCGCAGGAACATGTTGCTTTCTTCGATCATCGCAACAACCTGAATTTCATGAAGAACGGAGGTGGCGGCTGGCCTGGGGCAACAACAAGCGGAATAGAAGAAGACACCCTTGTTACGGTTACATTTCAAGTTGATATGACTGGCATGGATGTTTCAAAAGGAGTATATGTTGTGGGCCAGATGTCGAACTGGGAATTTGTAAAGATGACCCTCAGCAGCAATTCGATTTACAGCACATCATTTGAACTAATCCCGGGCAATGTTTTTGCTTACTATTACATAACCACAAACACCTGGGATAATTACCAGGCGTACAGGGAAACCGTACCCGAAGCGTGCGCCAACTCCGACGAATTGCTTAACGACCCTACATGGAATTCCGACAGGGCTTTTATTGTTCCGGGACACGATACAGTCGTCGCCCATGTTTGGGCATCGTGCGAAACCTTTAGTGCAGTATCCTCCATCCCGGTTACCAATAATTTGCTCATCTATCCCAATCCGCCACCCGATGGAAAACTGTTTATTGAAAACAAAAGCAAGCTGCCTGTTTCGTCGATTTCGATGATTCATGGTTCCGGGCAGATTCAGCACATTCAAACCCAAAGCATGAACGAAAACGACCTGATCCAGATTGATGTAAGCCCATTCAAAAAGGGAATCTATTTGCTGCTTATTCATTGTGGAGAACGCATATATAGTCAACGAATTATTTTGGAATAAAACAGAGGGAACATGAAACCAATACAACTTTTTCAATCCATGGTTCTAATTGGTGCTTTCGCACTTAGCAGTTGTTCAAAACAGGAGATCCAACCCGACGAATTTATGATCGGTGGGGACATTTCCATTCTGAAAAAATTGGAAGACTATGGAGGCGTTTATACCTGGAAAGGGGAAGCCCGGGATGCCCTGGATATTTTCACCGAAAACGGCTTCAATTATGGTCGGGTGCGCCTTTTTCACACACCCAACGATCGGGGACCGGTATGCAATTCACTGCCGTATACCATCGAACTGTCGAAAAAAATCAAAGCTTCCGGCATGAAACTGATGCTCGACATTCACTACTCCGACACCTGGGCTGACCCGGCCCACCAAATTAAGCCCAAAGCCTGGGAAAACCTAAGTTTCGAGGTACTGACCGATAGTGTGTATCACTACTCAAAAAATGTCATCATTGCCATGAAAGAAGCCGGTGTTTTACCCGACA
>DAIMEA010000267.1:0-5962 GCA_036725585.1 Prolixibacteraceae bacterium
AACGCTTTCTTTTTTTCGATTTCGACGGGTTCAACAGCGTTGTATACCGTTGAAACTTTTTCTGGGTCGATGCCGTATTTTTCGATCACGATCTGCCGGGTTAAGTTGCTCACGGTGATTACTTTATCGGCCATTTCCATTCCTTCGCGTTCAATGGAATACACCTTGGGATTGACACTTCCCCCGCTTCGGTCGAAATCGGTGGCGTGTACGTGTACCACAAGGGGCTTGCCCGAAACGCGTTTGGCAGCCATACCGGCGGGATAGGCCAGCCAGTCGTGGGCATGGATAATGTCAAAATCCTGGTCGGCAGCAATCACTTCGGCCACCAGGGCATAGTTAAATATTTCGCTGATCAGGTTCTGGCCATATTTCCCGGTGAAAGGAATTTTCCCCTGGGTATCGGTTTCGACAAAGCGGATTCGTTCTTTATGCCGGGTGGATGTCAGTTTCCAAAACTCTTCCGGATCGGTATAGGGTATCAGGGATGAATCGACCTCATAATAATCAATTTTGCGTTGGATATCCTGAAAGGAGACTCTTTTTTTGGTAATGGGCACGTCGCCGGCCCCGATCAGTTTCAAGGTGCTCTGGTCTTCGTCGCCCCAGGCTTTGGGCACGACAAACAATACATCGATATCGCTGAAGTTGGCCAGACCTTTCGTCAGCCCGTAACAAGCAGTTCCCAATCCTCCTGAAATGTGGGGTGGGAACTCCCACCCAAACATCAATACTCTCATGCTCTGTTCCTCCATGTTTCGATTTTATTCTTCATATTGGCCGATGATTTGGTATGCCCGGAGAATTTCTCCGATATTCCAGGCTTGCGAGATGGCTCCCTTTCCGGTATGGGGGGGATTCCCGTTGTATAGTTCCGACAGGGTGCCGATGCAGTGATGGGTCATTTCTTCTTCAAAACCTTCCATGGTTTGGCGGATGTAACTAAGCCCTCCATGTTGGTGGATATTCAGGTAGGCCTGGGTGAAAAAGCCCAGCAGCCAGGGGAATACCGATCCCTGGTGGATGGCTCGTTCCCGCTGTGTTTCGTTTCCTTCGTAAATGCCTTCGTAGCGTTCATTCCGGGGAGAAAGTGTGCGAAGTCCCCGTGGGGTTACCAGGTCGCGTTTGGCCAGGCTGAGCACGCTTTTTTTCATTTCCTTACTCAGGGGAGAATAGGGTAAAGCTACGGCAATGACCTGGTTGGGGCGGACCGATTCATCGGCTTTCCCCTGATAAAAAACATCGGCAAGGTACCCTCGTTCATCATTCCAAAAGGTGGAAACAAACGATTCGCCGATTCTACCAACCAGCGGTTTCCATTCTTTTACGAATTTTTTGTCGTTGTTTTTTTCCGCCAGTTCAAGCGAATAACAAACCGCGTTGTACCATAAGGCATTAATCTCGACCGGCGAACCGTACCTTGGGGTAACGGGTTTGCCATCGGCATAGGCATTCATCCAGGTAAGGGCAACGCCGGTAGCGTCGGCATGAATCAAGCCGTTGTCGAGCATGTGGATGGTGTAATGGGTTCCGTTGCGGTATGCCTGAAGAATTTCGTTCATGGGGTTCCGGTAGTTTTTCCATACCTCTGTATCACCGCCGAGCTCTTCGCTCAGATTTTGCAGGGACCAGAAAAACCAGAGAGGAGCGTCGGCCGAATCGTAGTCGGAACCAAAACGGCCCCATTTTTTGGGAAAGAGTCCATCTTTCAGGCGCGTTACATTGGTGTCGATAATCTTCCTGATCAGCGTGGGATTATTCAACGCCAGCGATAAACCCGGCAAAGCAACAAAGGTTTGGTTGATCCGCCCGTTGTACCAGGGGTATCCGGCCAGGATGTCGGTAAAGGCCGGCGTTTTCACCACAAATTGTTCGGCAGCATTTTGGAGGCTGTTGAAAAAACTGTTGCGGGGTGTTTTGTTTTTAACCTGGGATTGGAATCGCCTTTTTAACTGCGAGGGATCGGCCTCAAATGTAGCCCCCGAGAAAACAATGCTTTCCCCTTTTTTTATCTCCAGCTCAAAATATCCGGGCACAAAAAGATCCTCCAGATAATCGTAGCCCCGGTTTTTTTCTTTCATGTATTCGATGTTGAAATACCAGTCGGGATTGGCAATATATTCCGCTTCTTTCGAAAATTGGAGATGCAGTTCGGGATAGCCTTCGTACAGCCTGATTTTGATCCCATGTTCGATGATCTGGTATTTCGTGTTGGCATAAAGGTTTGAATGGCTCAGGGAATGCACATTCCGAAAGGCAAGAAAAGGTTTGAACCGCAGCTTTGTTGGCGAGTGCGCATCGGTAAGGGTGTAGCGTACAAGCACCTGCTCGGTTTCTTCCACCATCATGATTTCCCGGGTAAGCACAACCCCCCCCACGCGATACGTGGTAACCGGGATGATATCGGTTTCAAAATCGCGGATGTACTTGTGTCCCTTGGGTTCGTAATTTTCACCCTGGTATTTGTGTATGCCCAGGTTGAATTCTTCGTCATGCTGGATAACGGTGGCATCGAGCGACGATAGGAGCACGTGTTTGCCCCCGTCGAGCGAATACACCGGGCAAATCAACAGCCCATGGTATTTCCGTGTGTTGCATCCGGCAAGGGTGGTACAGCTATAGGAACCCGCCCGGTTGGTGTGCAAAATTTCTCTTTGCAACGAATATTCAAGATTGACCAACTGTTTTTTGTCAAATTTCAGGTAACTCATTTTATCCCGATTATGTTGAATTATATCGAACAATAAAGTTAAGTAAAAAGATCAATCCGGGTCGATCATTTTTTGAAAATGATCGATCTCGGTTTGTAAATCCAAAAACGGGTACTCCTGTTTTAGTTTCTCCATTCGGGTCAGGAACACCCGACCCATTTCGCTCACGGCATCCGGATTTTTCCCTTCCACCCGGTGTTTCATTCCCCGGTTTATTTCATCCACTTTTTTCATGCACTCCAGGGTTTCGCTTGTAAAAAAAGCAGAAGAAAATTTTTGGAAAATAAAATCGATAGCCGTTTCGGATAAATGAACCATGTCGGTATCATAAAACCGGTAATCCCGTAATTCGTCGACGACCAGTTCATACGATGGAAAATAGTTCACTTGTTCGGAGGAAAATTTTTGACGGAGATGATCGATGGCCAGCAATAATCCGGCTTTGCTGAGTTGGTTCCCGTGGGCTCCGTCTTTCAGGTGCCGGATGGGGCTGACGGTGAACAGGACCTTCAGTTCCGGGTTGAAAGCGAAAAGCCGGGAAAGCAGCGCTTCCCAAGCCTGGGCAATGGCTTCCGGAGTCATGCGTTCCCGGGTAAACGCACTGTCGGGGATCTTGTGGCAATTGGCAACGATGCTGCCCGTGGGACGATACCGGAATACCCAGGATGTTCCAAACGTAACGACCAGCAAACGAGTGTTTTTAAGAAATGCATGAGCGTTTTCGCTTGCCTGGTTGCAGGCAAAAAGCGTTTCCTGTTCCGATTGTTGGGAAAAAGATCCGTGAAAATCGAGGGGGCAATATAAAGAATGATGCCGGACCAGGTTTATGGCCTGTTCTTTTTCGTTCCGGATGATCCGGTCGAGCGCCCGGGCAATCGAGAACGGGTTGTACAATACGCCGAAAGGATTGAGCAAAACCTGCATTTTCAGTTGTCGGAGACGAGAGCCAATCGAATCGGAAAAACAAGATCCCATGAACAGCATCGGCGTTTCATAGTCCAGATCCCATTTCGGGCGGGCAACCGTGATTTCGGTACGAAAACTAGGGTTCATGTCCATTTGGATAAATCGGGTTAATAAAAATACCGGATGACAATCCGTTAACCAAATATTATGAGAAGCTGCCAGGAAAACGTTCCTGTAAAACTTCTGCAAAAGTAAACGTTTCATTTCGCAGGATGTTCAGGCCAGCTAAATAGTTTACAAAAAGTTAATGTACCGTTTTTGGGCGCTTAGGACCGATCGTCTATTTTTGCCGAAAATTTATTTATGTTGATCGATACCCATTCCCACATCTATTCGGGCGAATACAATGGCGAAACCAACGATGTGATCCGGCGGGCACTCGAAAACGGAGTGTCCAAAATCCTGCTTCCCAATATCGACAGTTCATCCATTAAGATGATGCTCGATCTTGTTGACCGGTATCCGGGAATCTGTTATCCCATGATCGGCATTCACCCTACTTCGGTGAAGGATGATTTTGAAGAAGAGCTGGAAGTAGTGGAATACTGGTTGTCGCGACGAAAATTTGCAGGCATGGGCGAGATTGGGATTGACCTTTACTGGGACAAAACTTTTCGCGATGAACAGGAATATGTTTTCCGTCGCCAACTGAAAATGGCTGCCCGGTTTCGCTTGCCTTTATCGGTACATGTACGCGATTCGTACGAACCGGTTGTCGCCTGCATCCGGAACGAATATTTTCCGGGAATGAAAGGGGTTTTTCATTGTTTTTCGGGAAATGCTTTTCAGGCGCAGGAAGTTCTGGAACTGGGATTTAAAATTGGCATCGGGGGAACGGTTACGTACAAAAACTCAGGTGTGGAGCAGGTACTGGCCAGTCTTCGGCCCGAAGATATTGTTCTCGAAACCGATGCCCCTTACTTGTCGCCTGTTCCACTACGGGGAAAACGAAACGAAAGCAGTTACCTGGTGTACATTCTCCAAAAAGTAGCCGGAATCCTCAATCGTTCGGTAGAGGAAACAGCCGCCATTACTACCCGAACGGCGCTCGATCTGTTCCAACTCGAAAGCTGGGATTGAGTTTGCCCTTTTTAGGCAGATACGACGACTGCACGACTCACGACTGCACGACTCACGACTGCACGAGTGGGCGATTGCACGCCTGCACGAGTGAGCGACTGCACGAGTGGGCGACTCACGATTGCACGACTCACGACTGCACGAGTGCACGAGTGGGCGAGTGCACGAGTGGGCGAATGCGCACGTCCCCTTTCTGTTCTTTCTTTTGTTCCTGGTTTTTGGGAATTCATTTTTGAAAATAATCGTGTACTTTTGTTTTGACTTTTGGCACATCAGAAGGCAAGCCTAATTTTCTTTTTATGGCAGCATCGGTACTGATTATTTACACGGGGGGAACCATAGGTATGGTTCAGCGACCGGAGGATGGTTCTTTGGCGCCGGTTAATTTTGACCAGCTTTCGGAAGAAATCCCCCAGTTGTTGAAATTTGGTTACGATATCAGTTCGGTGTCTTTTCAACCCCCGCTCGATTCTTCGAACATCACCCCGGAAAACTGGTTTCGGATGGCCAACATCATCCATGAGAATTATTCTTCGTTCGACGGATTTGTCATTTTGCACGGAACCGATACGATGTCCTATTCTGCTTCGGCGCTCAGTTTCATGTTGCACCATTTGTCCAAACCGGTTGTGTTCACCGGGGCTCAGTTGCCTCTGGGCACATTGCGTACCGATGGGAAAGAGAATTTGCTTACGGCTGTTGAGATTGCGGCTGCCAAAAACAATGGGAAAGCCCTGGTGCCTGAAGTATGTATCTATTTCAGTTCGTATCTTTTTCGGGGGAACCGGACGTCGAAGATCGACTCACAGCAATTCCGTGCTTTCGATTCGAAAAATTACCCGCTCCTGGCAAAGGCAGGAGTCGATATTGCCTTTAACCGGGAGTTCATCCGGAAGCCCGATCCCAAGGGGAAATTCCGGGTTAACGACCGGCTTAATACCCATGTGGTCATTCTGAAGATTTTCCCGGGAATTAACCGCTCTATACTGGAAGCAGTAATTGGAATTGACGGTTTGCGGGGCATTGTGCTCGAATCATTCGGAAGTGGGAACGTACCCGCATTCCCCTGGTTCTCTTCCTGCATACGCAAGGCGGTAGAACGGGGTATTGTTGTGGTGAATGTCAGTCAGTGTGCCGGAGGTAAGGTAAGCATGGGGCAGTACGAAACCAGTTTGGAGCTGTTAAATGCAGGTGTAGTTTCAGGT
>DAIMEA010000268.1:0-5956 GCA_036725585.1 Prolixibacteraceae bacterium
AATTGTTTGGACGAAGTGCCTGAAGAAACCAGGGCATGAAAACCCGACACAGCCCCACAGGCAACAATGATGAAAAGAAAGGGGAAAAACGACGGAGCCCCCTCGGGATGGGGCACCACAGCCGGGGCAACAATATCGAACTGTGGAAATCGGATAGCCGAGGCAATGATGGCAACAATCAATAAAACCATAGCAACAAACAACTGATGGGAATTGATGTAATCGCGGGGTTGCAGCAAGGTTTTTACAGGTAAAATCGATGCGACATAAGCATATACCAGAAGAATGAAGGTCCAGGTCCCGGTGGGTTGCATCCCCGCAATAACCGGCATTCTGACGGGAAGGTAAGCGCCTGCAATCACCGTCAGATACATGATAACCAAACCGATAATACTCCATCGCAGTACCTTTCGCCCTCCCTGGTTGATTTTACGGCCGACCCAAATGGCGATCGGAATTTCGAGCCAGATCGGAATAACCGATCCCGGAAACATATCAAAAATGATGGCAATGATCATCCCGAGTATCGAGATAAAAATCCACAGCAAGAGAAAGCCCACCAGCATGATCGAAAGATGGGTGTGCCGGTTGATGAACTTTCCGGAAAAATCGGCAATGGATTTGCCCTGGTTTCGCAACGATACGACCAGTGCGCCCAAATCGTGCATCCCTCCGATGAGGATGCTCCCGAAAAAGACCCAGAGCAAGGCAGGCAACCATCCCCAGATTACGGCAATGGCAGGCCCTACAATGGGCCCGGTACCGGCTATGGAGGCAAAATGATGTCCAAACAGAACGCCCTTCGAGGTGGGTTGATAGTCGACACCATCGTTGAACAATTCGGAAGGCACATCGCGCGAATCTTTCAACCGAAAAATCCGGCGGGACAAAAAGCGCCCATAAAAACGATACATGAGCAAATAACCTGCGAATGTGGCAATTATTAAGAGAACAGGCTTCATTGAATGATGAATAAAAAGAATTTTAAAGTTAATCGTTCCCCCAAAAAATCCCACATATTTTGGCCAATAAAACGGAGGATTATTTTTTTTCACTGTTGTCCGGGGAAAATATAAAAGTGAACAGATTGCTTCTCCCGATATCGTTCCTCATCGGGATCGCAATGACGTCTTATTATCAGTCTATTAAAGACAGGGGAGGGGTTGGTTGGCGGCTTCGCCGCCAACCAACCCCTCCCCTAATGATATTCCCAGAATTGCCCGTCATTGCGATCCGCCAGCTGGCGGAGAAGCAATCTGTTGTTTTTACCGGACAGTAATCGTTTTTGAAATATGTTCTTTAATATAGCCGCCCCGTTGTGATAATTCAGAATTACCCCTTATCTTGAAAAAAATTCGTAAACCATTTTTTCATGAAAATAAAAGATCCGATAAAACTAACCGTACCCAACAAGGCCGAATATCTGCCCATTATCGATAAAACTGTTTCGGCTACGGCCCGTTTGCTGGGTTTTGGTAAAATGGATATTGCCAAAATTGAGCTGGGTCTGGAAGAGGCCGTGGTCAATATTCTAAATAATTCATTTGCCCCCGGAGAAGAGAGCACCTACGATGTGATCCTTCAACCCCAAACCACCGGCATGAAAATCATCCTGAAAGAAATGGGGATCCCTTTTGATCCCGGTCAGATGGATGAATATGACCCGGGGCGGATCAAAGAAACACTTTCGGAAAAAGGGCTGGGAATTTTCTTAATGCAGCAGTTTGTCGACGAAGTATCCTTCATCAACCTGGGTAAATCGGGGAAAGAGACGCATCTGTTTAAACACTTCAGCAACCGGTCGGTTGAAAAGATCATGACGGCCGAAGAACGGGAACAAGCCCGTGAAGCCATTTTGGAGGAGCCCCTTCCCCGGAACTCAGTCGAATTTACTGTTCGGGAAATTCTGGAAAAGGAAGCCATTGAAATATCGAAATGTGCTTACAGTTCCTATGGGTACACATACATTAACGAAGATATTTATTTCCCCGACCGGATTTGGAAATTAAACCAGAGCGGAGAACTGATTTCCCTTGTGCCTGTGACAAGCGAAGGGAAAATAATGGGACATACGGCACTTGAGATCGAAGAGCGCGACCCCTTGTTTCCCCAGTTGGGGATGGCCTTTGTTATGCCCCGCTATCAGGGCCAGGGTTGTATGAACCGGGTTGTTCCCCTCCTGATTCAAAAGGGAAAGGAACGGGGATTTGCCGGCATCTATGCCCGGGGAATTACGGCTCATCCTTATTCCCAAAAAAGTTTGTCGAAATTTGGCATGAAAGATACAGCCCTGCTGGTTTCGAGTGGTCCCGGGCGGGAATACAAAGGAATCATAGAAGGAAAAACCCAACGCGAAAGTGTTGTCTTGCTTTCCCTGTTCCTGAAAGAAATAGTTCAACGAAAACTGTATTTGCCGCCCCGGCATCAGAATCTGATCGAAAAAATTTATGCCCACCTCGAAATTCCCCTCAAAAACCTGCGCCCCAAAAAGACCAAACCAGTGGAAAAAACACAATCGTCTGTTTCTGTTTCTATCGAGAATGTGAATCAGGTTGCCCACATTGTTGTGAAAGAATACGGCAACAACATCATCGATGAAATTGCACGAAACCTCCGTTCGCTATGCATCGATCGGATCGAAACCATATACCTGCACCTGAAAATGACCGATCCCCTTTTGCTGTTGTATATCGATTCGATGGAATCGTTGCTCTTTTTCTTTGCCGGGATTATGCCTGCATCCGATGGGAATGACGAACTCATACTTCAATACCTGAACAACTACAGGATTGACTACAACAAAGTAATGGTTGCCACTGAAATGGCACAGGAAATCAAGGAATACATCCGGAAACTTGATCCCAACCAGCAATTCTGACCGGAGGAATATGGGGAAAAAGGATTGGGGAGAAGCTACGCCAACGCTTCCTCTTCGGTATCGAAAATCTTGAAGATCGTCGAGAAACCGGAAATGTCGAAAATTTCCCGGATGGTCGGTTGCATTTCGCATAAATGCAGTTTCCCCTGTAAGGCCATTAATTTCTTCTGGGCGATAAGAAAAACCCGAAGCCCGGAACTGCTGATATAGTTTAGCCCCTTGCAATTGAGCAGGATATTTTTTTGCCCCTTTTCAATCACGTCTGTAATTTCCTTTTCGAAAACATTAAAATTGGTTGTATCGATGCGCCCGTCGATGGAGAGGACACAGAAATTGCTGATTTCTTTTTTGGATAAGTTCATGGTCTCAATTTTTTCTTTAAAAATAGAATGTTTTTTTCATTTTCTCTTTTATAGGATACTTCATCCATCAATTTTGTGATTAAAAAAATTCCCAGTCCCCCGATCGAACGTTCTTCAACCGGCAGGGTAACGTCGGGATCTTCTTTGCGGGTCGGATCGAAAGGTATTCCATCATCCACCAATTCAATCCCGATCACATTGTCTTCGAGGGTCAGGATTACGTCGATGGTATGTTCGCCCTTGTCGGGATAGGCATAAAAAACAATGTTCGTAACGGCTTCTTCCAAAACCAGGTTAAGGTTCATGGTCAGGGTCAAAGGCAATTCCCACTGTTCGCCCAGTGTTTCAATCTGTTCGGCCAGCACGGGTAACGCATCAATCGTATTACGAATCGTTATATGTGTTCTCATTGTGTTCGTTCCTTATAAATAATGCACATCATGGTCAGATCGTCCGACTGGATGTAGTCGTTGACATGGACAACTACATCCTGTGCCACACTCATCACAATCTCGATGGGCTCGGAATTTTTCACGGAAGTTAAGCATTTTAATAATCGCTCCTCCGAATAAAGCGTCAAATCCCAATTTTCTGCTTCCGTTATCCCGTCGGTATACAGAAAAATCCGGTCGTTTGCTTTGATAAACATTTCCTTTTCTTCGTAGGAATGTTCTTCAAAGAGACCGATAGGCAGGTCTTTGGTCACCTCGAACAGCGTCGGATCTTTTCCTTCGCGCAGGATAACCGGCGGATTATGACCGGCATTGACATATTTCATGTGCCCGGTTTCGACGTTAATGATCCCCAGGAAAAAGGTTACAAACATGCTCGATTCATTCGTTTGGGAAAGGGAACAGTTTAGGGATTCCACAATTTTTGCGGGAGAATGCTGGTTCGGTGCAACCGATCGCAAGAGGGTTCGGGTTACGGCCATGAATAAGGAAGCCGGAACTCCTTTACCCGATACGTCGCCAATGGCAAAACACAAATGCTTTGGATCGATCAGGAAGAAATCGTATAAATCGCCCCCCACCTCCTTGGCCGGTTCGAGCATGGCATACAGATCAATTTCGGGAAGGTCGGGAAAAGGCGGGAAGATCTTCGGGATCATGCCCATTTGAATTTCCCGTGCAATCCGCAGTTCGCTTTCAATTTTTTCTTTGGCTGCAGTCGTATCCCGTAAATGTTCAATGAAATTTTTGAGGTCCTTTTGCATGTGGGCAAACGAATCGTGCAGGTCCTTCATTTCGTCCTCGGTTTCAACATCCGGAAGCGAGGCATCAAAATTCCCGTTGGCCACTTCGTGTGCCGAGCGGGCAAAGAACCGGAGCGGCGCAATCTGTCGGGTGACAATTTTGGAAACAATGATGGTCAACAAACTAAGTCCGACTACAATCAACAGCACCAACACAACGGTGATATTTCGCAAGGGAGCATACATTTCGGACCGTGGGAAAACAACGGCCAGCGACCATCCGCTCGACGAGAGTGGAGTATAGGAAACCACCCATTTTCGCTTTGCATTTGAATAGGTAACAACATCGGATTTTCCGGCCTGCATGTCGCGGCCTATCTCCCTCAGTTCCGGGTTATTCAATTGCGCAGCCCAGCTGAAAATTGTCTGGTTCATGATCAGCTCTTTTTGGGGATGGGTCACAAAAGTACCATTGCGGGAAATAACCGATGCATAGCCGGTTTCAAGAATATGGACAGAGGATACCAGTTCGGTCAGCCAGTCGAGAGAGAGATCGAGGGTGATCACGCCGGCAAGCCTTTTCACGGGCCCACGGGTAGAATAAAAAGGCACCGAGTATGTTGTTATCAACGCATCGGCCGCTCCGGTATCATAATAGGGTTCGGTCCAATAGGGTTTGCCAATGGTTGTGGGAATCTGATACCAATCCATGATGAAATAGTTGTATTCATCGTCGCCCAGAATCAGCGACACCAAAGTATCGCCCTTCCGATAGGTATAAGGAGCATAAAAATGCCCTCTGTCGGGAAAGAAATCGGGTTCAAAAGCGATGGCACAACCCAACACTTCCGGGTTGTTTTGCACAATCAGTTGTGTATAGCGCGTGATCGAATCGCAATGCATTTGCTGGCTCTCGAAGAGCGTTTTATAACTGTTCGATATTTTTTCGGTCGCCAGCAGTACCTGCTCTGTTTTGAATACGGTATTTTGGGTTAGCGAACGGGTATTTTTCCCGGTCATGTCCTCGATTGTACGTTTGGAGAAAAAATAAAAGACCGACAGCGAGATCAGAAATAAAAATACGCAAAAGGTAAGAACGTAAAATACGATCCGTGATGCCAGTGACTGATTGAATCTGAGAATCATTTTTCAAACATTAAGCTATTCGGATAATACAGGTTGATAAAATTCCCGAAAAGGAATCCGGGTTTTCAGGGTCTGGTCATCGATCAGGACACTTTGGGCCTTGTGAAAATCCGATTCGGCCAGCTCCCCTTTCTTCACTTTTTTAGCGCCCGGCTCAATCAGTTCGAGCATCCGGTCGAGCATCCACGATTGATGGGCCCGGTTTGTTGCCACATGTTCTTCTTTCATGATGCGCATCACCACCTCGAGGGTTTCCTCCTTGTGTTCACGGGCATATTCCCACCCTTTCAGGGAAGCCTGAACAAATTTTTGGAGGTCGTCTTTTCGCGCCAAAAGAGTTTTGTTTAAACAATAAATGCCGTCTTCGGGAACGTT
>DAIMEA010000269.1:0-5949 GCA_036725585.1 Prolixibacteraceae bacterium
GGGGAAACGAAGAACATCATTTTCAGCGAATTCAACAAGCTAATTGAAAACATAGGAATTGCCGAAACCCAGGTTGAAATCAACATGAAAATCCGTATGCCTGCAAACCTGAACCTCCGAGTCAACAATAAGTTCGGAAATGTTTACCTCGACGATTTCCAGGGGGATGTCACCATCGACATGGCCAACGGAAAACTGAAAGCCCACGACCTGAACGGTTTTTGCAATCTGAAAATCAACTTTGGCGATGCCATCATCAATCGGATGGATGCCGGAACCCTCGAAATTTATTATGGAAAATTAAACCTGTCGAACGCCCGAAAATTAAAAATCACCAGCAAAACCTCCGATATCGTAATTACCGACATTCAGGACCTTACCGCCCATTCGAGCCGCGATGACTACCGCATTCGGATGGTCCGGAATTTTGAAACCGAATCGAGTTGGACCGATTTTTCCATATCCGAGTTCAGCAATCAATCCGATATCCGGATGAATTTTGGAGATTTGAGCATCGAAAAAATCCAACAAAACTTTGAACTGATCGTTATCGATGCCCGGTCGACCAATATCAACCTGAGTTTTGATCAAAATGTAGATATGAACTTCGACATCACAACGAACAATGAAGTCAGCCTCCCGATGAGTTCCATCATCGATCAGAAGGAACAAATCGACGAAAAGGAAAACATCGTCCGGTACATTGGACGTACCGGCGACATTAAAACCGGTGAGCCCAAAGTTCGCATCCGGACTTCATCGGGGGAAGTTACCCTGATAAAACGATAAGTATGTAAGCGTTAAACCTGTCAAAAAAAACATGTATATGAAAACAAAAACCGATAATCATCCCCTTCTGAATACACGTTCGAACTGTCTCATCACCGTCTTTCTTCTGATCATTGGACTCAATGGATGCATCGACCCTCCGATTATTGGAAACGGGGAAATTGGGGAAGAAACCCGGGTTTTGCCGGCTTTTTCGGAGATCGTTTCCAACGGCAGCTACGATGTCTTCTTCGAATACGGCGAAAGCTACGAAGCCCGCATTGTATGCGAATCGAACCTGCTTCCTTACGTGGAAACATCGGTATTCGACGGACCCCTCGACATCCGGACACCCCACCACGTAAGCATCAGCAATTATCTGCCTATTGAAATCTATGTTAAAAGCCCTTCGATCGACAAAATCAACCTGGCCGGATCGGGATCGATCGAAACCTGCACCCTCACCGAACCGTCGCTGTCACTCATCATCAGCGGCTCCGGCGAAATCAGAAGTTCCTTTCGGGGAAGCACCCTGGGAATCAACATCAATGGCTCGGGCGACATGCTCATCGATGCAGAATGTGAAACACTCGCTTTCATGAACGATGCTTCCGGCGATCTGACCCTGAGAGGATCCTGCCAACAGGCTACCTATTCACTCTCGGGATCGGGCAATGTAGATGCTTTTGACTTCCCCTGCAAGGAAGCCAATGCTTCCCTTTCGGGTTCGGGCGATCTGAGCATACGGGTTTCCGATTACCTGAATGTTAGTATCAGCGGTAGCGGAGATCTCTACTATTTCGGAACCCCGTCCATCAATCAGGTTATTACCGGTTCCGGAAACCTTATCAACAAAAACTGACCCCCGGAATGGGAAAAGGCCTAAAAAAAAGAGAAACATGAAGTATATAATTCTAACATCCATACTCTTTTTTGCCCTTTCGACGGTAAAAGGGCAAAAATTTGAGCGCGCCGCGGGAATCCGGTTGGGTCATTCGTCGGGGATCTTTTTCGATGTTAACCACAAAGACCTTTCAACGCTGCGCTTTATGGTCACCTTCCGGGAAGGGGGCGATCAGTTAACCGTGATGAAATATTTTCATAACTACAAGGTTTCCAACCTTCCCGGGTATCTTTCCATTTATTACGGATACGGCGTTCATGCCGGGTATGTGAAATGGGACCAGTACTTGCGGAACAGCGAACACGGTTATTACTGGGAAGAAATGACGGCGCCTGTGGCCGGATTGGATGCCCTGGTTGGGATCTCGTACGATTTTAAACGGCTGCCCCTTTCCGTCACCTGCGATCTGAAACCCTATTTCGATTTCTGGGGCCGACGGATTGTCAGTGTTGTCCCCTTCGATTTTGCGTTGGGCGTTAGTTACAGCTTTTAGCAGGATCATCCGAACGATATATGCAACACATTAATAAACAATAGCATGAAAACAATTCTTTTTACTACAATTTTCGTATGCATATTCCTGTCGATGCAAGCCCAGGAACAGGAAAACATCCGCTTTGGAGGCTACGACGATCAGGAAGTGAAAACCATCTTCAAAAAAGAAAAAAGAGATGGATTTTATGGCTCCTTTTCAGCCGCCTATTCGCCCATCAACAACGAAGACGGGATGACTGTTTCGGCCCGGGGCTGCTGGATCATGGACCACTTCTTCTCTTTCGGGGTTGGAGGCACCGCTTTTATCAACGCCATCGACGAGTTTCCCTGGAATTATTATCCTTCCGGACAAAGCGACAGTAAAGCCACACTGGCAGGTGGATACGGCGGCCTGATCCTTGAACCGATCATCTTTCCCCTTTTCCCGGTTCATTTATCGTTGCCTGTGCTGGTGGGTGTTGGGGGAATCAGTCAATTCGACAACCTCAGTTACTATTCAACCTACTACCTCGACGACGTATTCTGGGTGGTGGAGCCAACGGCTGAATTGGAAATCAATTTCACGAAATGGCTGCGAATAGCCTTTTTTGGCAGCTATCGCTTCACATCCAGCATTGAAATTGAAAATGTTTCGCCGAATGCACTGAAGGGATATTCAGCGGGGATTACGCTCAAAATGGGGGTGTTCTGATTGATGTAAATCGGCAACAACAGGGTCTTTATTTTTGTTGTACAATCTTTGTTTGCCCCACCCGATTTTGTTCTTTTCTGGCTATTTTTGCGCCAAACATATCGGTATGGAGAAACAACATCCGGGGAAATTATATGCAGCGGCCCTTGGGGCCATGATTTGCTTTTCCCTGTCGTTTGTATGGTTCAAAATAGCCAACATAAGTTATGGCCCTTTAACCATTGTCTTTTTTCGGCTGCTCGCCTCATCGCTCATTCTGTGGATCGTTAATCGATTGACCGGAAGGCTGGTCATGCCCGTGAAAAAGGATTTCCGTTATTTGCTTTTGCTGGCCTTTTTCGAACCTTTTCTCTATTTTATGGGCGAAAGTTATGGATTGCAATACATTTCCCCAACCGTTGCCTCGGTGATTATTGGTACGATACCCCTTTTTGCCCCGCTGGCCGGATTCCTTTTTTTTCGGGAAAAAATCTCCCCAAGAAATTTGTTGGGCATCCTGCTTTCCTTTTTGGGTGTGATCCTGGTCATTTATGAGTTTGGCGTTGGCTTAACGGCTTCTCCCGTGGGGGTATTGCTCCAGTTTAGCGCTGTATTCTCGGCCATTGGTTATACGGTAGTCCTTCATAAAATTTCGGCAAGGATGAACAACCTATCGATCATCCTGTTTCAAAACATCCTGGGCTCGCTCTATTTTGCACCTTTTTGGCTGGCATTTGAATACCGTGGATTTGTTCAAACACCTTTCGATCCGAAAGCCATGCTGGCCATTGGTGAGCTGGCGGTTTTTGCATCTACGCTTGCCTTTATCTTTTTCACCTATAGCGTTCGGCACATGGGTATTACCCGCTCGAACATGTTTGTCAATTTCATTCCGGTTTTTACCGCCCTTTTTGCCTGGCTCATTCTGGGAGATCCTTTATCGGCTCAAAAAATCCTGGGCATTGTAGTGGTTATTACCGGATTATTTTTTGCCCAGATGAAGTTCCGGAAAAGTTACGAAGGCCCCGATCCCATTCCCAGGACTTGAGTACGAGTTACGTTCTGCGAAACATTCATAACAATGGAAGCTGTACGCTACAAAACACCGGATGAGTTAAAAACACTGGTGAAACAAAACAAGAAAGCATTTTTGCTGTTGTTGAAAAATCTGAAAACGGTAAAACCCGGAACGCTCGACAGTCATTTTCATGCCTTGCACGAAGAAGCTTTTAACACCTTCGATTGCCTCGATTGCGCGAATTGCTGTCAAAACATCAGTCCTATCGTCAAAGAATCGGACATCGACGAAATGGCCCGTGCCCTGAATAGTAAGCCTGCTCTTTTGATCGATCGTTATCTCCATATCGACGATGAAAGGGATTACGTGTTTAACCTTGCTCCCTGTCCTTTTTTGAGATCCGATCGGCGATGCAGCATATACGGACACCATCCGAAAGCCTGTAGGGAATACCCACATACCAACCGCAGAAAAATGCATCAAATTCTACAATTAACGCTCAAAAATTGTGAAATCTGTCCCGTTGTGTATGCGATTGTAAGCAAGTTATGCCAGGTATACAACAAACAGATTCATTAAGATCGATCCAATTGTAACAATTTACACCCCTTTTTTGAACAAAACACCCTGAACAGAATCATTAAGAATCCCTTACTTTACCATGCTGTTTAATGGCAGGAAAGAAATGAAAATAAAGCAGTATTTGTGGATCAAAACAGGTGAGGTGGTCCTCGTCGTTGTTGTTCTTTTGCTCATCCTTGCTTTCAAAACCCACGCACAAGAAATTACTCCGACGAGCAATTTGCCCGGTATATGTCCGGCTTTTTCCGATAAACCCTCAAATCAGGTAAGTCCAAAGAAAACCGATACACCCAAGCTGTTTCTCTTCCATGAGATTAAGACCTTCCCTTCTATTTAGTAACAGGATACGAAAAAATCAGCCTGTTTGTTGAATCCGGTTTATTGATGATCCTGATTCAGGAAATATTGTATGTCAGGTATTTTCTATTTAACAGATTAGGCAAACAGAATCGAGAGATAAATGGAAATGCCCTGCATTGTTGTTAAATCATGTAATAAATTATGTCGATAATATTACAATTTAAATATTTATACTACATATTTAGAATAATCTAGGTTTAAATCATTTTATCCAATCATACTGGTTATTAATCACAAATTCAGTTTCTTTCATGGAATTTCTTTTGTGAAATATCTATAAAATGACAATCTTTGTAAAGATCAAAAAATAAAGGGCTGGTTTTTTTCTTTATCTTCATGGTAATGAGGCATAAGGGGAACCCCAAACTAAGACAAACCAGCCCTTTCCTTTTCAAATATTGCTTTTCTTTTTCGCTTCTTTCGATAAACACCAAACAAGTAATCGTATGCGCTTATTATAAAGGGTTGTTAAACAAAGGTGAAAAGAAAACATGCAAAATGAAGAAAATGAACGTAAACCAAGGATTTCATTCTGGAGTTCTTTTAAGAAGAAAGGGGTGCAGTTCACCGCCGAAGCGATTACCACTGCACCCCCTGATGTTTGGCAGTACTCCCTGCGGGGCTCGAACCCACAACCTACGGCTTAGAAGGCCGTTGCTCTATCCAGTTGAGCTAAGGGAGCATCCTGAAAAATTGTGCCTGCAAATATAGAAAATGAATCAGGAAAAGCGAAGGTTCCCTATAGAAAAAGCATCTTAACCTGCTCGTTTGTGTCTTTTTCGGGTGTGGAAATAAACCAGTTCCATCGATTTCATAATAGCCCGGTTTATGGGAAGAAGTAAAGCTCCGTAATCGTTGTCGATGGATCGTAGCTGGTAATAATAATCGGAATAAACCGGAGCCCGATGCTGAACAACTGCCCCAAAGATTTCCGGATCGACAACTTTGTCCTTCAATATTTTGCAACCGCTGTATTTCTTCTCCCCATCCTTACCCGTTAAAGCGGCATTCCCAAACAGCCGACAAACCAAGCACCGAAAGGCATATTCGCTGCAGCGCCCCTTCCCTTGTTCGGAAGCTGCCTGGTACAACAAGCAATGATCCGGAAGAAGGTCAGAAAATTCTCCGTATTTTTCCTCAAGAATGCCTTCG
>DAIMEA010000270.1:0-5937 GCA_036725585.1 Prolixibacteraceae bacterium
GTTTTTGAACCCAACAGTCGACCTCCGTATCGCCATCAGCGCCATGCTGCTGCTGGTTTCGGCAGGAGCACTGGCCGGCTACATCCCGGCCAAAAGAGCCGCCTCCATTAAACCCATCGAAGCATTACACGACGAATAAACGAAATAGCCATGTTTGATATCGACCGTTGGAATGAAATAATCAGCGCATTAAAGAAAAATAAATTGCGCAGCTTCCTCACCGCTTTCGGCGTGTTCTGGGGAATCTTCATGCTCATCATTATGGCCGGGGCCGGCAAGGGACTTGAAAACGGGATTACCGAGGGAGTGGGCCAGGTTGCTTCTAATTCCTTTTTCCTATGGACCGAACGAACAAGCGAACCGTATAAGGGTTTGCGCCGCGGACGTTGGTGGAGTTACGAAAACGAAGACGTTGAATTCATCCGGAAAAATGTTCCCGAAGCCGATGTAATTGCGCCAAGGCTCTTTGCCGGAGGAGGAGGAGGAACGCCCAATACCGTAAGGGGCGACCGTTCGGCTTCGTTTTACATCAAAGGCGATTATCCCGAATGGACCAAAATCGACCCCGTTGAAGTGGTGAAAGGACGCTGGCTGAATGAAGTCGACATTCTGGATCGCAGAAAAGTATGCGTCGTTGGCGAAAAAATAGTGGAAGAACTTTTTGAAAAAGAAGAAGATCCGCTGGGCGAATACATCCGGGTTAACGGAGTCTATTACCAGGTTGTCGGTGTGATCAAACCCATTTCGAACATTAACATCAACGGGCGAACCGAAGAAAGTATTTTTATGCCATTCAGCACCATGCAAATCGCATACAACTACGGTAACGATATTCACATTTTCGGGATCACAGCTCAAAAAGGAATCAGCGCCAGCGTAGTGGAAGAGAAAGTGATGGCAGCACTAAAAGAACGACACAAGGTAGCGCCCAACGATGTTCAGGCCATCGGACATATTAATCTGGAAAAACAATTCAAACAATTTGGTTCCCTCTTTATCGGCATACAAGTACTTACTTGGATCGTTGGGATCGGGACACTTCTGGCCGGTGTCATCGGTGTGAGCAACATCATGTTGGTGATCATTAAAGAGCGTACCCAGGAAATCGGAGTCATGAGAGCCATAGGCGCTACACCCCGTAAGGTCATTTCCCAGATCATCATGGAAAGCGTTTTTCTGACCACGGTGGCTGGTTACCTGGGCCTCTTTCTGGGCATTTTACTGCTCGAGGGTTTCAACAAAATTCTGGAGATGGCCTCGGCAAACGGCAATAGCGAAATCTTCATCAAGCAACCGGGCATCAACTTCAACGTGGCTTTGGCCTGCCTGACCATCCTGATCGTATCGGGGGCTATTGCCGGGTATATTCCCGCCCGGAAAGCAGTGGAAATTAAACCCATCGACGCCTTACGTGCTGAGTAAAACAATGAAAATCAATCATAAAAATCTAAAAATACAATAGTCATGAAAAAGTTTTTAAAAATTTTCGGAATTGTGCTCCTCGTAGCTTTGTTCCTGGGCACCTTTTATTTTCTCTATTCCAAATCGAAAAAGAAACCCGTTGTTTACCGGACGGAAACACCCAAATTCGACAACATTGTGAAGAAAACAGTAGCAACCGGCTCGGTTGTTCCCCGCAAAGAAATCGAGATCAAGCCCCAGGTATCGGGCATTATTGAAGAGATATACCTCGAAGCCGGACAAAGAGTGAAAAACGGCGATATTATTGCCCGTGTGAAAATCATTCCCGACATGGTCACACTCAATAATGCCGAATCGAGAGTAAACCGGGCAAAATTGAATTACGAAGACGCGAAAATCGATTACGAGCGCCAACACGAGTTGTACGAGAAAAAAGTGATTCCATTCGAGGAATACCAGAAAGCGCAGCTCGCATTCAACACAGCCCGCGAAGAGCTCACCTCGGCCGAAAACAATCTCGACCTGATCAAAGAAGGAGTCACCAAGCAATCGGCTACCACCACCAACACCCTGATCCGTTCCACCATCAACGGAATGATTCTCGATGTGCCGGTCGAAGTTGGAAACTCTGTTATTCAGGCCAACACCTTTAACGCGGGAACCACCATTGCCGTAGTGGCCGATATGAGTGATATGATTTTCGAGGGGAAAGTGGATGAAACCGAGGTTGGGAAAGTTAAAGAAGGAATGAACATCATCCTGACCATTGGCGCTATAGAGAAAGAAGAATTTGAAGCTGTACTGACTTATCTTTCACCAAAAGGAGTGGAAGAAAACGGGGCCATCCAGTTCGAAATCAAAGCCGATGTGAACCTGAAAGAAGGCCAGTTTATCCGTGCCGGTTACAGCGCCAACGCCAGCATCGTCCTGGAAAGTCGCGACAGTGTGATGCTGATTCCCGAAGGTCTCCTGAAATTCCGGAACGATTCAGCCTACGTGGAAGTTGAGACCGACTCCCAGATATTTGTGGAACGTTTCCTGAAAGTTGGGCTTTCCGACGGGATCAATATTGAAGTACTCGAAGGCCTGTCCAAAGACGACCGGATCAAAGGCGAAAAAATAGACCCGAAAGAGTTGAAGAAAAAAGCCGGTGAAGAACAAAAAGCCAGCTAGCCCAAAACAACAAAAATGTGTGTCATGAAGAAATTTATTATCCTGATTGCAGCCGGACTCTTTTGCCTGCAAGGACAGGCTCAGGAAAAATGGTCGCTGCAAAAATGCATCGACTATGCCCTGGCGAACAATATCGTAATCAAACAGTACCAAATCAACACCGAATACCGGGAGAACTTGTTGCAGCAATCGAAAAACGACCGTTTGCCCGATCTGAGCGCCAACGTATCGCAAGGCTTCAGTTTCGGACGTTCGCTGACTATCGACAATACCTACGACAATTATACCTCGGCCAACACAGGTGTCTCGGCCAGCACATCGATGCTCCTCTGGCGGGGCGGAACGTTGAACCACACCATCCGTCAGCGTGATTTTGAGCTGAAATCGAGCCTCGAAGACCTGCAAAAAGCCAAGGACGACATAACCCTGAGCATTGCTTCGGGCTATCTCGAAATCCTGTTTGCCAAAGAATTGCTGAAAGTGGCCGAAGCACAGGTGGAACAAACCCTGCAGCAGATTGAGCGGACCCGCAGCCTTATCGAAGCCGGGAAAGTGGCCGAAGGGGCCCTGCTCGAGATCCAATCGCAAAAAGCCCGCGAGGAACTCGACGTGGTGAACCGGCAAAACAATTTGCAAATTGCCTACCTCAACCTGGCCCAGATTCTTGAACTGGAAGACTACACGCAGTTCGACATCGAAATTCCACAGTTGCCCGAGCTGAAAGCCCAGGCGGGCATGGCAAGCGCTGTGTCGGTTTACCAGAACGCGGTTGAAAAACGCCCGGAAATCAAAAGCGCCGGATACCAGTTGCAAAGTTTTGAATCGCAACTGAAGGTGGCCGAGGGAAGCCTTTTGCCCTCCCTGTCGTTCTCGGCCGGTTTTTACGATCAATATCTGAATACCACCCAGGCCGATGTTCCGGGATTTATCGACCAAATAACCGATAACCACCGGGAATCCGTGGGCTTAAATCTGAATATTCCCATTTTTAGCCGCTTCCAAAACAAAACAAACATCGCAAATGCAAAGTTGCAAATGAAAAACCAGGAATTGCAACTCGAGGGGGCAAAAAAGGACCTTCGCCGTCAGATCGAGCAGGCCTATACCAACGCGCTGGCTGCATTGAACCGATTCAACGCCAGCCAGGTGGCCGTAAAATCGATGCAGGAGTCCTTCCGATACATTGAAGAAAAATTCAATGTAGGCCGGGTCACTTCTGTCGAATACAACGATGCCAAAACCAAACTGGCCGTCGCCGAATCGGACCGGATCCAGGCAAAATACGATTTTATCTTCCGTTCAAAAATCCTCGATTTTTATAATGGAATACCCATTGAGCTTTAAAAAACGGACCTTTATTTTTTACATTGATGACAAGGGGCTGTTCGAAAAGGGACAGCTCTTTGCTTTTTTATGTGAAGTAAGGTAAAAATCGAAAGGCAAAAATATCCAATAGCCAATACCCAATGTTGAATATTCAATAAAAACAGAGGGTCCAGACCAGAGGGGCAACCGGTTAAAGTTGTCGTATTTTTGAATTGTCGATATTTTTATCGATTTCCGTTTTCTATATCCATTGCCGTTGGCTGTGTCCATTGCCGTTGGCTGTATCCATTGCCGTTGGCTTCAGCCAACGGAAAAAAATCAAACCTGCAGCGAAGCCCGAAATCCCCGGGCTCCGTAGTACGATTCGGCTCCGTTGTGATATACAAATACATGTTGGTAGCGACAATCACAAAAGAGCGCTCCGCCCAACTTCCGAATCTCAGCGGGTGTTTTTACCCAGCTCGATGTTTTTGCATCAAAGGTTCCCAGCGCCTGTAACGCCCGGTATTGTTCTTCCGTCAGGAGCTCCACTCCCATGGCAGCCGCCATATCCATTGCAGAATTTTCAGGCTTGTTTTCTTTTCTTGATTCTAATGCCTGGCGGTCGTAACAAAGACTACGTCGTCCCCTGGGGCTTTCGTCCGAACAGTCATAAAAAATATAGACCCCTGTCCGATGATCAAAATCCACGACATCGGGTTCACCACCCGTTCGTTCCATCTCATTCAACGACCAAAGCTTTTCATTGTTTGCTTCGAGCCTTGCCTGCACGTTCACCCATTCAATACCCCGATGGCGGTTTTCGTTTTTCTCAAAACGGTTTTTCAAAATTCGGATTTGTTCTTCACCTTGTTCCAGCGTTAATTTCTTTTCAGTATCCATTGAGATTAATGCATTGATTCGATCAAACGTTAACGTTCTATTGCGGAAAAAGTTTACCGGCAGAACTTTAAAGAAGAGTGTCCGATTGTTTTCCCCCGAATCATGTATGCGAGAAACCAGACACGATGATCGTCCCAAAATCCATTTCCCTCCTGTTACCGGAGAAAAATCTCCCCCAATTAACAAGTTCTCGTTCGAAACAGGTTCCTGAAGTTCAAAAAAATATTTGTATTTTCACGAATCCATCATCCATTCATCAATGATATTGATGGACACCCGTTCACCTTAATAAAATATACCAGCCATGCACCGAATCATTTTCTTCATTTTCTTTCTAAGCTTTTATGGAACAACCCAGGCTCAAAATCACAGGCACGAAGGAAATCCGGACACCTTCCTGAACCCGGTTTTTGCCGGGGATTATCCCGACCCGAGTATTCTTGTTGATGGGAAAGACTATTATTTGGTAACCTCCTCCTTCGAATATTACCCGGGATTACCCATCTGGCATTCAACCGATTTATTAAACTGGGTACCGGTATGCAATGCCCTGAATAAGTATGTAGGATCGGTATGGGCGCCTGATCTGGTGAAATACGAAGGAAAATATTATATCTATTTTCCGGCCAGCGGCACCAATTACGTAATTTGTGCCGATAAGATAGAAGGCCCATGGAGCGAGCCGGTTGAGCTCAACATAACCATGATCGACCCCGGCCATGTGGTGGATGAAGCAGGCAACCGGTATCTGTATTTCAGTAGTGGCGCGTATGTACCCCTGACAAAAGACGGGCTTTCCCTTGCCGGCGAAATTACCCATACGTACAACGGCTGGAAAATTCCCCGCGAATGGACCATCGAATGCTTTTGCATGGAAGGACCAAAGCTCTGTAAACGGGGTGATTATTATTACCTCACCGTTGCCCAAGGCGGTACCGCCGGACCGGCAACCGTGCACATGGTTATCTCTGCCCGTTCCCGGTCGCCCCTGGGTCCTTGGGAAAACGCCCCCTTTAATCCGATCATCCGGGCAAAAAGCAACGAAGATTCCTGGTGGTCGCCGGGCCATGCCACAATTTTTGAAGATGCATACAATACCTGGTGGATGGTCCTGCACGCATACGAAAAAGATTA
>DAIMEA010000271.1:0-5934 GCA_036725585.1 Prolixibacteraceae bacterium
CTTTTAACATACTGAATATCTTTTGGATCGGAAGGTCGCTCTTTAAACAAAATTTAACTTCGTTGATCTTCGATTCGTCCGGATGGTTCCGATAACCATCGGGATCACATGTGGTTTGTACATGCGTGTTTGTGTTTTTCTGCAAACATGTTCGTTTCATGAGGATGAATCGTTGGTTTCGTCCGGCCGGTTATTCCGGTAGTTTCCCGGGCGGAATCTCCGGTTCGGATTGCCCTGGGGCCTGTTTCGGTTGAAATCCCGTTTGCCTCGCCGATTGGATGATTTGGGTTTGTCGAACCGTGTGAGGCTGTCCTGTCCCACTACATTTTCGTATTCATTTACCGGTTTTTCTTTTCCGTATCCGGCATCGTTCTGATCGATGAGTTTTTCGGGTTTTTTCCCGTTTCGGTTCATGCTGATGATTTTCTGCACCCGTTCAACCGGCACGCCAAACTGACCCGAAGGCACTCTAGAGTCGAGCGTATACCAATACGTTCGCTTAAATACGTCGGTTTTGAAAAAGAGATAGGTTCCCTCCTGGGTTTCCAGTTTCACTCTGGGTGGAAAATATTTTTGCTCATCGATGTAGGTATCCACTTCGTAATTAATGCAGCATTTTAATTTACTGCACTGGCCGGCGAGTTTTTGCGGGTTCATCGATATTTCCTGGTATCGGGCCGCTCCGGTGGAAACCGAACTGAAATTCGACATCCAGGAGCAGCAGCAAAGTTCCCTGCCGCAGGGGCCGATGCCACCAATTCGGCCGGCTTCCTGCCTTGCCCCGATTTGCTTCATTTCGATGCGGATCCGGAATGTCTCGGCCAGTACCTTGATCAATTGACGAAAATCGACGCGGTCGTCGGCAATGTAATAAAAAATGGCTTTCGTTCCATCGCCCTGAAATTCAACATCTCCTATCTTCATGTTTAAGCGAAGGTCGGATGCAATCTGACGGGTTTTGATCATGGTTTCGTGCTCCCTTTGCATGGAGGCTTCCCACTTTTCAATGTCAACCGGCTTGGCTTTACGGTATACTTTTTTCATTTCCCCGTTGACCAGGGTCACCTTATGCCGTTTCATCTGGCGGATGACCAAATCGCCTACGAGCGAAATCATACCGATGTCGTGACCGGGATTGGCTTCCACCGCAACCAGGTCGCCCACATCGAGGCTGAGAAGATTTACATTCCGAAAGTAATCTTTTCGGGTATTCTTAAACCGTACTTCCACAAATTCATTCGGATTGTGGGTGCCGGGCAGGTCGTTTAACCAGTTAAACACTTCGAGCTTGGCACAGGTGCCTGCTTTAGCCGTGGTGGGGCAACCCCTGTATATCGGATCTCCTGTATTCATCATAATGTTTCCGGTCCTCTCTCAAAAAAGAGGGTATATGGTGATGGTAAAGGGTACAAAAATAATGATTAATGTGATTGTTAAAAATCTACACCAATGAAAATATATTTCTCCGGCTTTTCACGAAGGACTAAGGTCCATTCGCAGGGACAAAAGCAAAAGTGTTTTGGCTCCGAACAGGAAGAGAATCGTTCATGACGGTAACACAGAACAGTGCTGGCTGTTTATGGATCATTTCTTTTAACACAAAAATGCTGTCGGCACCCGATAACCTTTGAGGAGTGGCAGCAGACCCGGCCGCATCCATTTTTATGATCTCCCAGGAAGCCGTATTGTGATGGATCTTGATCCGGGCAGGCATCTGATCGATGAAAACGGATTCGACGAAGAATGGGGTACGGCCAAAATAAAAATCAAGCCAGTTAAGACGATTGATGAACCAGTTTTTCAGGTACAAAACTTCATCATCGTATGTCTTCCCGATGAAATGATTGGGCCATACGTATTTCCCAAGAATCGACCATTTCTCGAAATTCGCTGGAACCTCGGTGCGAATACTATTCGTTAGAGAATCAATAAGATGAAGAACATTGTCGGGTGAAAAAACACCCTCTCTTAATTCGTTCCATCTGGATTGGATGTTTTGCCGAAAACCATCATTTTTGTATAACTGTTTTGGATAACCTTGTCCCAGCACCCATATACCTTCATGTTTCCATGCATCCCCATTGTTTGTATTTCCCAGAGAGATATTACAATCCCAGGGTGGCCCGATCGATATTTTCTTTCCTTTTTGATAATGCCAAAAAGTACTGGCATGAAAGGCATCGACATTTTTAACAGACTCGTTCAGCAAAATATAGTCAATCAGATCCGGAAGGATGAGGATCGAATCAATCGCTGAAAGCGCACCTGTAGGAAAATCTTTCGAAAACAGAGTTTCCTCAAATACATCGAAAATTTGCTTTGCCCGGATGGAATCTGCCGGTGTAGGTTTTTTGGGGTATTTAAAGAGTTGTAGTTTATTGCTATAGCTTGTTGTGAAAAAGGATTCATCGGGTTTCCTCTTATTCCTGTCCGATGTTTCAATTAAAAAGGTGAAAAACCTTCGTTTTTTCCTATTGATCCTGTTTTTACCGAATTTTATTTTTTCGCTAAGCACATAAATGCCCTGATAGTCGTTGTTGATATAGACGATGCAAAAACGTGACCGGGGAGCATACCTCCCCATTTGGGCGTACAAATTGTAACATAAAACATCTCTTATCAATGTTTTATCGTCGTACGGAGCCGATAGTACCCAATCGTTTTCTTCAGGTAAACCCAATAAAGAAATGTTCAGATTGGTGCCATCTTTTTTTCGGGTTTCCAATCCATATTGTTTTTTTTTGTTGTATAAACGCGATGTTTGTCCCCTGATTTCAATGCCAACAGGGTAAATATTCGCGGGGGGTTTGTTTTGGTCACCGGAAGGATAAACAGCCAGTGTCGCATCGATTTTGGGTTCGTCAACAATTTCCATTCCATGCGTTTGGATGGAAAGAATGGGCAAAAGCGGTGAATTGTTTTGTTGAGAAAGGGCAATGTTTTGGATACATATCAGAAAAAAAAACACCCGGTATTTGCTTCTGAAATTCATCCGATCCTCCCATTGTTTTTACGCCTTGATCATTTTTGTGATCTTCAGCGACAGGTCGAGAAAAATGATCCGGGGATTTCCATTCTGGGCAATATCCCGATAGGCACGTTCGAATTCATGGGAAAAGAACTGGATATTCCGTTCGTTGATAAAGGGGCTGAAGCGTTCGGAGAATTGCTTTTCCTTCTCGTCGAGAAAAACCAGGTCGGGCTGTTTCAGGTTGAAGATAAAATTTTCGCGCAACATGCGCATCGCATATGTGAAAAAGCTTTTTTGTTTTTCCCTGCCCATTCCGGCCATTTCATCTACCCAGGCAAAAAGAGGCATCCAGTCGCGTTTATAGGCCAGCCGCATAATCCCGGTAAAGCGATCGAAAAAATCGTTGTTTTCGTTTTCCGAAAAAACCAGTTCCCGGGCCCGCACATAACTTCCCCGGGCCAGGTGGACCAGGCCTTTTATGTCTTTTCCTTCGGATTCGGGGATTTCCCGAAGGGCTTTGCTTAGCGCTTCCTTTTCAATACCGGTAAATTTGACCCGTTGTGTTCGGGATCGAATGGTCGTCAATAGTTCTTCTTCTTCTTCTGTAATCAGGATAAAAAGGGTGTTTGGAGGTGGTTCTTCAAGAATTTTCAATAATTTATTGGCACATTGAACATTCATGCGCTCGGCCATCCAGATGATCATCACCTTGTAGTCGGCTTCGTAGGTTTTCAGGTTGAGTTTCCGGATGATCTCGCTGCTTTCGCTCACAAAAATGCTTCCCTGGGCATTTTCCACATCAATCCGGTTGTACCAGTCGGACAGGCCGAAGTAGGGGGTGCTCAATACCTGTTCCCTCCATTTATCGAGGTAATGATCGCTGACCGGGTCTTTAAATTTTGATGATTTGACAACCGGAAACACAAAATGGAGATCGGGATGGATCAGCTTCCGGTATTTTCTGCACGAACTGCATTCTCCGCACGAATCAAACTCCGACCGGTTCCGGCAGTTAATAAATTGCGCGTAAGCCAATGCCATAGGGAGCTTTCCAACCCCTTCGGGGCCCGAAAAAAGCTGAGCATGACTGATCCGGCCTTCTTTAACACCCTCGATCAAACGCTTCTTGACGGCATTCTGCCCGATGACTTCCTGGAATTGCATGAATACAAAGATGAAAAAAATTGGGGAAATGACGGCAGTGGCAGAAAAGAACAACGAGAAAAATCAAGAAAAGAAAAATTGTTTATTCCTTTCCTTTTTCAAGGGCATTCATCACAGCAGCTTTAAAAATCCGATACGACCAGGTCGCACCGCTAACAGCGTCCACCGAATCGATCGATTGTTTTTTCAGTAGCTCTCCAGGGTAAAACTGCACCCCTTTCCAGTCGTTTCGGCATTGTTGCCGGTAAACCGCATTGTCGGGGAAGTGGTTTTCATAAAGCGAATCAAAAACTTCATGGTTCAGGGTGTCCAGAATCTGAAATTCTACACCGGAAATGAGCTGCTCGTTTAAGGTGATTTTCACAAAGCCCACATAGGGTTCGCGATGGTATACCGATTGGGATTGTCCTTTCAATTCACGTACTTCCCCTTTTGAGGAAACAATCGACAAGAAAAAGAATGTCAGACACAAAGCCCTTAGAATAATCGTCCTATTCATCACTATTCATTTGGATGCAATTATAGGACATTTTACCGGATAGAAACCCTTATTTATTTATAAAATTCTCTTTACGGGGTTGGGCGTTTCGGCATCATTTAAATTTTCAATCATTATCTTTATGCCCTGTTTTTTCACATAATTTCAACACAATCAATGAAGCATTTCAAGCGAACATTAATCACTTCTGCTCTCCCTTATGCCAACGGGCCTGTTCATATTGGCCATTTGGCCGGAGTTTACGTACCTGCCGATATATATGCCCGCTATCTTCGGATGAAGGGCGAAGAAGTTGCCTTTATTGGGGGCAGCGATGAACACGGTGTCCCCATTACCCTGAAAGCAAAAAAAGAAGGCGTTACACCTCAGGATGTGGTGGATACGTACCATGCCCTTATCAAAGATTCCTTTGGGCGCTTTGGCATTTCGTTCGATATATATTCGCGCACCAGCGCCCCGATCCACCACGAAACGGCATCGGAATTTTTCAAAATCCTGCATGCGAAAGGTGCTTTCGTTGAAAAAACCACAGAACAATATTACGACGAGGAAGCCGGGCAATTCCTTGCCGACCGGTACATTACCGGAACCTGCCCAAAATGCGGCAATGAAAAAGCATATGGCGACCAGTGCGAAGCCTGCGGCACTTCGCTGAATGCCACCGATCTGATCAATCCGAAATCAACCCTGAGCGGAAACCCGCCGGTGATGAAGGAAACCCGGCATTGGTATCTTCCCCTCGACGAATACGAAACCTGGCTGAAAGAGTGGATCCTCGAAGGCCATAAGGAGTGGAAAAGCAACGTGTACGGGCAATGCAAAAGCTGGATCGATGGAGGTTTAAACCCCCGAGCCGTCACCCGCGACCTCGATTGGGGCGTTCCCGTTCCCGTTGATGGGGCTGAGGGAAAAGTGCTTTATGTTTGGTTCGACGCTCCCATCGGGTACATCTCGGCTACGAAAGAATGGACCAACGACTGGCAAAAGTGGTGGAAAGACCCGGAAACCCGGATGCTCCACTTTATCGGGAAGGACAACATCGTATTTCATTGCATCATTTTTCCGGCTATGCTCAAAGCCGACGGAAGTTATAACCTGCCCGACAATGTGCCGGCCAATGAATTCCTGAACCTCGAAGGCGACAAGATTTCCACCTCCCGGAACTGGGCCGTTTGGTTGCACGAATACCTCGATGCTTTTCCCGGAAAGGAAGATGTGCTGAAGTATGTGCTGACCGCCAATGCTCCCGAAACCAAAGACAACGATTTCACCTGGAAAGATTTTCAGGCAAGGAACAACA
>DAIMEA010000272.1:0-5927 GCA_036725585.1 Prolixibacteraceae bacterium
ACAAAAAACAGAAACCATCCGCGAAATGGGTGCATTTCCCCTGTGGGGCGATATTCGTGATCCGCATTCCTTTCGCAACGAACTTCCCCCAAAACTCGACCGCATTGTATTGCTGTCCATGCCATCGGTAACACCCGGAAAACGGATTACCCAAAAACGGAAGCAGGAACTTCGCGACGAAACCAACGCATTCTTTTCCAACGCTCTGCAACTGGCGATCGATTTTCATGCATCGCTAGTGCTTCCCGGAGGAACGAGTTTCCGGACAAATGACCTCCATGTGGCCGATGAAAGCTGGCCCATCCTCCGGGAAGGAATCACCGAAATCGGGGCCGATACCGATGCCCTGGTCGAAAAAGCCTTTCAAAACAACGAGCCCCCCGTCGTTCAATTGTTGTTTGGGAAAATATACGGTAATGGTGGACTATTTCGTTTTCAATACAATATGGTCGCCAATGGAAGAGCGAAAATACTGGGAAAAGGCAACAACTTTATGCCCAACATTCATGCATCGGATGCGGCACGGGCGGTTGTGGCTGCCATTGAAAAAATGCCGGCCGGCCAACGCTTTATCGTTGCCGACGATACTCCGGTTACCCAGGGCGATTTCGTCCGCTATATGACTAAAATAATGAAACAAAAAGCGCCCGGTCACATCCCGGCCTTCATTATCCGGCTGGTGATGGGCAAAGACCTCCTGTCGGTGGTGAATATGGATTGCAAGGTATCGAACGAAAAAGCAAAAAACGTTTTGGGGTGGAAACCGGAATACCCTTCGTACAAAGAAGGACTGGAAGCGACCCTGCCGACAATGAAACAAGGCAGAAATATATTTGGAACATGAATACAGAGACGCCTCATTCCCGTGCACATCAAACGTTTTTTCGGGACGAAAGAAACCGGAGACCCGGATGCATTCACGATCCGAAATTTTTTTGTCTGCTCGTACTTTTTATAAGTTTGTTGGCTCATTCGGTGTCGGGGCAATACCATTCGCTTTTTCATAAGGGAATAGAACGAACCTATCTGATCCACCTTCCGGCTCAATACCAGGGTTCAGAAACACTTCCCCTGGTGCTTGCCCTGCATGGCGGTTTTGGCAGCGCTCAGAATCTTCAACAACAATCGGGGTTGAGCCAAAAGTCCGATGAAGAGAATTTCATTGTTGTTTACCCCGAAGGAATTGTGGGCGACCGATTAAAAATTCGTACCTGGAATGCAGGAGATTGCTGCGGATTTGCCAGTCGTTCTAAAACCGATGATACAGGTTTTCTTAGTGCACTCATCGACACAATGCTTGCCCGGTATCCCATCGATCCGGAACGGATATACGTAACCGGTATGTCGAACGGGGGTTTTATGGCTTATCGGCTGGCGTGCGAAATCCCCGGTAAACTGGCAGCCATTGCCCCGGTTGCCGCATCGATGAGTTTAGAGCTGTGCTCGCCTTCCCTGCCTGTTTCTATCATTCATTTCCACTCACTTTCCGACCGAAGCATACCCTTCACCGGAGGCACAGGCGAAGGAATATCCAAGCATTACAATGCGCCTGTCGATTCGGTTTTTCGTATTTGGGCAGCGCTCGATTCCTGCATGACCCGGGACACCCTCAGCGAAACCGATCAATATGCAATTTTCCAATGGTCGTCTTGTCGAAGCGATACAGAATTGCAGCTTATTCTGACACGCGATGGCGGTCATTCCTGGCCGGGTGGGAAAAAGGGCCGCTTGCGGGCCGATCCGGTTTCCGTCAGCGTTGATGCGACCGATCGGATGTGGGATTTTTTTGCCCGTCATCCCAGAAAAACGCCAAAAAAAATCGGAAATTGAACACATGCATGCAAAATATTCAAAAACACGCTTTCGCACCTTTGTCGAAGCCCTTAACCATTAATCTACATCGATCATCAAAAAAAAGAAAGATGAAACCAAAAAATACCATCAATAAAGTTCTTCTTACCGGCCCGGTCCTTGTCCTGTTTTTGCTTCTTAACGCATGTTCATCGCAGAAAATGGACTCAGTTCCCGAAACCGAATCCGAACGTTTTGCCGAGAGCCTGCAAACTGCTCCCATTTTAGTGGCTGATCCTACCCACCGGAACATTGCACTGAACCGGCCGGCAGAACATTCCTCGTCGTGGAATTACAATTTAACCGCACAATTACTCACCGACGGAATCATTGATCCCTACCCGCCGCTATGGATCAAAACCGAAAACAGCCGTCAGGGACTTACACCGAAGGAAGAACGGGAATATCCGTTCGACCGGCATCCCATGACCGGCACCCGGCTCGACGGCCGGAAGAGTTGGATCAAATTGGAGTCGAACCTTCTGGCAGGCATCGGGATCATCGACAGCTTGTCGATTTCGGGCTCGCTAACATACGACGAAACAAAGCCCAAAGGATGGAAAATCATCTTGTCGGCTTCGGAACGGGGCATTCATTTTGAACCTCTGATTGAACTTTCGGGAATCGATTACCCCGGAAATAATTCCCCCGACATCAGAAGCAGAGAGGGGAACAGCAACTACCGGATTTTCAACGAAGGAGTTAAGCTGAAAATCCCTGCCCGTTCTTTACACTACAGACTCGATTTTGTGTGCGAATCGGCCCTGACCTGGAACATTACCGAAATCGAATTTTTTTACCGGGAACGAAGAAACAACATTGGCGGACCCTATGCATTCAGCAGCGCCTGGAAAAGCGAAGGAAGCAAAAACGAGTGGGTTTCGGTCGATCTGGGAAAGCGCTGTCCGATCGACAGCGTACTGCTATTCTGGGTGAATCCGGCCGCTGATTTTTCGATCGAACTATCCAACGACGGCACGAAATGGAACAGCATTCAACGCATCGAAAACAACCGCAGTGATACCAGTCGAATCCGGATGCCGGCGAACACCTACGGACAGTATGCCCGGATTTTGATGACCCGGCCGGTCGATCCCGGGGGCTATGCCCTGCACGAAGTGGAAATTTACGGAGAGGGTGCCCCGAAACCAAAGGCGAGACCCAATCCCCCTGTCGACGAAAACGGTCGGCTGTTTCTTTCCGGAGGAAAATGGAAGGTACAGCGAAGTACGCTGGTGGAAGGAACTGCCTGGGAAATAGCGCAGGCAGGATACGATGACTCAAAATGGATTCCGGCAACCGTTCCCGGTACCATCCTGATGAGCTATTGCAACGCGGGCATACTCCCCGATCCCAATTTCAGCGACAACCAGCTCATGATTTCCGAATCGTTTTTCTACTCCGATTTTTGGTATCGTAACGAATTTCAGCTTCCGAAATCATTCACCCGGGAAAAAACCTGGCTGCACTTCGACGGGATAAACTGGAAAGCCGATGTATTTCTGAATGGCGAAAAGCTTGGCCGGATTGAAGGAGCTTTTCAACGGACAAAATACGAAATCAGCCAATTGTTGAAACCGGGACAAAGCAACTACCTGGCCGTGAAAATCATGAAAAACGACCATCCGGGCTATACCAAGGAACAAACCCGCTTAACGCCCCAAAGCAACGGGGGCGAACTGGGAGCCGACAATCCCACCTTTCATGCTTCGGTTGGATGGGACTGGATGCCCACCATCCGGGGACGAAATACCGGAATCTGGAACGATGTGTACCTCACACAAAGCGGCCCCGTCACGCTCGAACATCCTTTTGTATATTTCGACCTGCCCCTTCCCGATACAAGCTTCGCCCTGATCAACCTGGAGCTATTCGCCCAAAATGGATCCAACGAAAGCATCAGCGGGACACTAAAAGGGAGCATAGGGGCCGTGCATTTCGACTACCCGGTGCGCCTCGAAGCAGGAAAGCAACAAAAAATTGTCCTCAATGCCGACAAAATCCCCGAACTGAAAATGATGAATCCTATACTTTGGTGGCCGAACGGATATGGAAATCCCCACTTGTACGAAGTTCAGTTATTGTTTCGGACCGACAACGGAATCGTATCGGATGAGCTGCGGTTTAAAACAGGAATCCGTGAAATGAACTATTCCGAAGAAAACGGGATCCTGAACCTGTACATCAACGGCCGACGGTTTAGTGGCCGGGGCGGCAACTGGGGCTTTTCGGAATCGAACCTGAAATACCGGTCGTTGGAATACGATATAGCTGTGAACTACCATAAAGACATGCATTTTACCTTGATTCGCAACTGGGTAGGACAAACAGCCGATGAGGAATTTTTCGAAGCCTGCGACCGTCACGGGATCATGATCTGGCAGGATTTTTGGCTGGCCAATCCGGTCGACGGCCCCAATCCGTTTTCCCATGCGCTTTTCCGAATGAATGCGCTCGATTTTGTCCGGAAAATCCGGAATCATCCTTCCCTAGCCCTCTACTGCGGGCGAAACGAAGGCAATCCGCCCCCCGAACTCGATGCCCAATTAAAAAGCCTGGTCGGCGAATACCATCCCGGCCTGCGGTACATTGCGCATTCGGCCCGGGGCGAAGTAAGCGGTTACGGTCCTTACCGGGCCATGCCCCCCGACTACTACTTCCGCGAACGCGCCCTGCCCACCCTCCACAGCGAAATGGGTATGCCCAATATGGTGAACAAAGAAAGCCTGATAAAAATGCTGCCCGATACGGCTCTTTGGCCGCAAAACCGTTTATGGGGCATTCACGATTTCTGCCTAAAGGGAGCACAGGGGGCAGAATCCTTCAATCATTTGATCGACACAATTTTTGGCCCGGTCGTTACGCTTGACGAGTGGATCCGTCTTGCCCAGTATGTGAATTATCAGGGCTACCGGGCCATGTTCGAAGCCCAGAGCAAACACCGGGCCGGATTGCTTCTGTGGATGAGCCACCCGGCCTGGCCCTCTATGGTGTGGCAAACCTACGATTACTACTTCGATCCTACCGCCGCCTATTTCGGTTGCAAGAAAGGTTCGGAACCCCTGCACATCCAGTGGAATGCCTACACCGACAGCATCGAAGTGATGAACACCAGCTTCCGGAACGGTACCGGACTGACGGCCCGAATCGAAGTGTTCAACCTCGACGGCTCCCAAAAATTCAGCGAAAGCATTCCGTTCAATAGCCGGGAGGACAGCCGGTTGATCCTGGCACCCCACCCCCGGCCCCAGGGTTTGAGCGAGGTTTATTTCCTGCGCTTGCGTATTGAAAAGGGCAAACAGATTCTACGTGAAAACCTTTACTGGAGAGCGCTTAATGGAATTGATCTGAGCGCAGTACAGAATGTTCCCCCGGTAAAATTGAATCAAAACACGATACGGGAAAGGAAGTTGGGAAAATGGCTTCTGACCACAACACTGGAAAACCCATCCCCCCATCCGGCCCTGATGGCCCGGTTGAAAGTGGTGGGCGAACAATCGGGTGAACGGATCCTGCCCGCCCTGTTCAGCGACAATTATCTGACGCTCCTCCCCGGAACAAAAACCCGCATAGAGATGGAAGTGAACGAACGCGACACACGCGGCGAACTTCCTGTTGTTGTGGTTGATGGGATAAATATTGAACAGTAATCAGGGAATGGATCAATGGAGTATCGCCCCAATTTTTTGGGGATTTTGGGGTTCATCGTAAAACGAGTTTTTATTTACTTCGGTTCTACATCATCTGTACCCTATCGCATCTATTTGCATTTTATTTTTCCACAAACAAATATATAATTTTGATAAAGAATTGATTGCATTATTTTTCATGATAATTTCCATGTGCACATAGGTGTGGAATTCTAAAGATGGATTGCAGAATAATCATAACATCCTGTGGAATAGCCATAACCGCTACGCGGTATCCTTTGCGAGCGCGTTACGTTTTACAATGCCGGAACACCTACGGTGTATGGTGTGGAATTCTAAAGATGGATTGCAGAATAATCATAACATCCTGTGGAATAGCCATAACCGCTACGCGGTATCCTTTGCGAGCGCGTTACGTTTTACAAT
>DAIMEA010000273.1:0-5903 GCA_036725585.1 Prolixibacteraceae bacterium
AAGGCCTCCCGAATCAACGTCCCAATCCATTCGGAAAAGGCGCCGGCTACAGCCGCCATGGGCCCGGTACCGGCCCGCTGGGCAGCCGAAGCCATGATGCGTGCAATCGGGGGAGCCGAAGTGGGTACTTCGACCGGAGAAAAAGAGGCAGCAAAAAGAGGATTCTCAAGAATATATTGTTCCAGTTCGTTCCGAATTTTCAAAAGCTCTTCCTGCGCGAAAAAAGCAATTTCGTCGCGAAAATGATCCCGGTCGATTCCGATCCATAAATCCGAATCCTTGTACCCGATAACAAACGAGTGAAAGCGATCGAGCCCCATTTCCCGGCGATAAAACCGGGGTTCTATACTGCGAAAATCCGGACGATGATGTGCGTTGGAATTCATGATTCAACGAAAGGGTATACCACCGTTTCGGCTTAAAGGTCGTCGCGGAAATCGATCTCGAACAAGCCCAGGGGGCAGGCTTTGACACATAATTCGCAGGCAATGCATTGTTCCTTGTTGAATACCAGCTCCCAAGTCTGTGGATGCATCGTCAGGGCGCCGGCAAAACAAACAGCCGTACAATTTCCACAGTGAATACACTTTTCATGGTTCAGGCGGATTCTCTTGTCAAGAGGCTGACATTCAACGTTATGCCGTACGAGATAGTCGATTCCTTTTTCAAGATTCGATTTACGGGCTTCCATTTCGAGGAGCAGGCTCCCCCGCTTCCCGGGCATTACTTCAGCCCGGAGAATGTTGATTCGTATGTCGTAATCCTTAACCAGCACATAGCTGAGAGGCTTGTCGCCACTTTGAGGCGGAAAGCGTAAAATATACCTTCGCTTGATAATGTTCATCTCGTACCTCCTTCCTGAATATCCACTTCTTTCAGCGGATTGAGCGATGCATTCGTCGGGAACATTCCGATCGGTTCCTGGATAAGAAAATCGCCTTTTTGAACCCATTCCTTCAGGATCCGGGCAATAGTCCGGGCTTTTGCCAGGCTGGCAACCGGCGCTGTACGAACCTTTTGACCCTTGATTTTTATGGAACCCGAGCGAAGCTGTTCGTAGGTAACCTGTCCGAGTTTCGGCATTCCGGGACTGCCATAATCAAGAACCGAAGTTTGTATTTCCCGATTGCTGATGGAAACCCTGCGGGCCATTTCTTCGTCGAGAACCGGAATCGGAATTCCGATGCCCACAAACAGGCTCACCCCGTATTTTTCGTAGAAAGCTGCCTGCAGGAAATCGCTGCTCATCTCCTTCAGATTGCCAATAACCGCCAGCGTTGCTGCATTGGTCACCGGAACACCCTTTTCATCCTTGGGCCGGTTGGTATGGAACTGAGTACCCGGCCAAACCACATAACCCTGCGTGCCTCCGATAAAAATCCGGGTTCCGATCCCAATGGTCCGGAATTCAGGATCATTTAGTAAGGGACTTAGTTCCCCGGATGTCGAATAAGTGGCATTCCGCATGTTGGGCAGCAGGGTGCCCATATAGGTGTATTTGATCTTCGATGTGGTATTGACCGCGACATTGTAATTCTGGTAGGCATTCCGGGGATTGAACAAAAATAGATCGTTAACGGTGTGCTTGTTGATCCGGGTCCGGATGTGCTTTCGGGGATAACAGTCGGTGCCCTTACCCCAGGCTTCGAGGATGATGTCTTTCCCGTCGACCAGATCCTGGATAACATGAGCGCCCCCATAACCGGGATTCCCTGAACTTTCGGCAGTGGCCCCGATGTAGGTATCAACCGCAGCCAGTCCCCCGTAAGCAGGAACCCCGTTCAGCCGGATTTTTTCCATCCTAATCGGTGGATCGGCATGCCCGAAGTTAATGAACGCCCCACTGGAACACATGGCCCCAAAAGTTGCCGTAGTCACTACGTCTACTTTTTGTACAATCTCGGCAGGGGTAGCGGTTTTGGCCAGTTCGCTTACTTCTTCGGCCGTGAGAACCACAGCCTTACCCGCTTTGATTTTTTCGTTGATTTCCGAATACGTTTTTAGTACAGACATCGCATGAGCTGTTTGTTAAAATCAATCCGTTAGGTTGAATGTGCAAAAGTATAAAACCGATTAGAAATTACCCGTTTGTTCGATACCTAATTTGTTGTTGTATACAATCAGCCCCCGCAAATTCTTTAACTTTTTTACCGACTCGGGTATGTTTCCCGTCAGTTCGTTGTTCGAAATGTTCAGATAAGACAGTTTGCTAAGCGAAGAAAGTACTTCGGGTATCGGACCATTAAGCCGGTTATGGCTGATATTGATACGGGTTAACTCGGCCATCCGGCAAAGCTCTTCCGGTATCGGCCCGGTAAACTGATTATGGGAAAGATTTAGCCAGCGGAGTTTGGAAAGATGTTGCAGCCCCGGGGGGATGGGACCAGTAAGCTGATTGTTCGCGAAAGAAAGATAAATCAACTTTTTCAAAAGAAGGATTCCTTCGGGGACGAAACCCGAAAGTTGATTGTTTGAAAGCGATAATCCCTTTAAGGACAGCAGTTTTTCGAAACAGGCCGGAATCGGTCCTTCGAGTTGGTTGTTCGAAAGAATTAATTCATCAAGACGGGTCAATAAGCCAATTGATTCAGGAATCGGCCCACTAAGATTATTTTTTGCCAGATTCAGTTTTGTTAATAACTCCAGTTGCCCTATTTGCCCGGGAATCGGGCCCATCAAGTTATTGTTGAATAAATAAAGCTGACGAAGGTACGACAATTGGGCTATTTCGGCGGGAAGCGGCCCGGAAAGATTATTGAAGCTCAAACTGAGTTCCGTAACATGACCGTTGACCACCGAAACACCATACCAGCTCGACGGAGTATTTGTTTTCAGCCAGTTCCGGTTTTCAATCCACGAATCTCCGTTGGTTTCCCGGTAAATAGTCATCAAAACATCCAGTTCCGCACGGGGAATTTCCGTCACCTTTTCGGGTTGAAAAACGGCATATCCTTTGAACCCGGGAATGGACAATAAGGAGGATACAATCAAAACCAAGTTCACCAGCTTCATAGGCTTCATTATAAATTGTCTCAAATTTATCGATGATTCATCAAATTAAAAATAGATGATTGAAATATTTTGGGTTAAATTTGCCTCTTCAGTCTGTCAAAACCATGGAAAAAATATGGATATATAATACGTTGACGAAAAAGAAAGAGGAATTTGTCCCCTTGGTACCGGGTATCGCCGGCATGTATGTGTGCGGTCCCACGGTATACGGGCACGCCCATCTTGGCCATGCCCGGCCGGCCATAACCTTCGATCTGGTTTTTCGTTACCTCCAACACGTCGGGTATAAAGTCAAATATATTCGGAACATCACCGACGTGGGGCATTTGGTTGCCGATGCCGACGAGGGCGAAGATAAAATTGCCCGTAAGGCAAAAACCGAGCGCCTCGACCCAATGGAAGTGGTGCAAACCTACACGAACAGTTACCGGCGCGACATGGAGCGTTTGAACGTGCTACCCCCCAGCATCGAACCCACCGCTACCGGTCACATCATCGAACAAATTGAACTGGTGAAAGCGATCATTGCGAAAGGTTACGGGTACGAAAGCAATGGATCGGTCTATTTCGATGTCGATACCTATTCACGTAATTATCCCTACGGAAAGCTTTCCGGACGGAAAATTGAAGATTTACAGGTCAATACAAGGGAACTCGATGGGCAGGACGAGAAACGTTCGGGCCTCGATTTTGCCTTGTGGAAAAAGGCCCAGCCCGAACACATCATGCGTTGGCCCTCGCCCTGGAGTTTTGGTTTTCCCGGATGGCACACCGAATGTATTGCCATGAGCACCAAATACCTGGGCGAACGTTTTGATATTCACGGAGGAGGAATGGATCTGCTGTTTCCCCACCACGAAGCCGAAATTGCCCAAAGTTGTGCTACCCTGGGGCACGAAAGTGTTAACTACTGGATGCACAATAACATGATCACCGTGAACGGCCAAAAAATGGGCAAATCGCTGGGCAATTTCATTTTACTCGACGAGTTCTTTACCGGAAATCATCCCTTCCTCGAAAAAGCATACAGCCCGATGACCATCCGGTTTTTTATCCTCCAGGCCCATTATCGGAGTACCCTCGATTTTTCAAACGAGGCACTGCAGGCTGCCGAAAAGGGATTGGAAAGGCTGATGAATGCTGTGAAAATCCTCCGGAATTTAGTCCCTTCGGACGAAAACACCATCGATGTATCTTCCCTTCGCGAAAACTGCTATTCTGCCATGAACGACGATTTTAACAGTCCGGTGGTGATTGCGAACCTGTTCGAAGCCGTCCGTTTGATAAACCTCCTCAACGAAGGGAAAGAAAAAATATCGACTTCGGGATTGGAAGAATTCCAAAAATTGGTTTTCGATTTTGTTTTCCATATTCTGGGGCTTCGGGACGATGCCGTATCCTCAACGGCAAAAGACGAAACGCTGAAAAACGTGGTCGATTTACTGCTATCGCTCCGGATGGACGCTAAAGCCCGTAAAGACTGGGCCGTGGCCGATCAAATCCGCAATAAGCTGACTACGATCGGATTCGAAATCAAAGATACAAAAGAAGGCTTTGAATGGAAGTTAAAAAACGGAATGTCTTAATATATTGAACTATGTACCTGGCAATATTTGGTCTGTTTGAAATGCTGTTTCTCCTATTATTGGTTGGCCTGCTTCCCCTATTTGCTTTAATCGACATTTTACGAAGTGACTTTGAGGGGAACAACAAACTGATTTGGGTTATCGTGGTTCTTTTCTTTCCCCTTTTGGGGGCCATCCTCTACTTTCTGATTGGGAAGAACCAGAAGAAACTATAACAAAAGGGCTTCCTCAACGTGGATCCGATTTTTCCCATTGGGTAACCCGGATGGGATGTGTCGAAACACAGAGAAAGCCCTTTTGCTGTATTTGAACCGAAAATTAACTCCGAACAGCAGCAATTCCCGGAAGCACTCTTCCTTCGAGGTATTCGAGCAGGGCGCCGCCTGCGGTGGATATGTACGAAACGCCGTCGGCCAGGTTAAATTTGTTGATGCAGGCTACCGAGTCGCCTCCGCCAATTAACGAGAAAGCGCCTTTTGCAGTGGCAGCCACAATGGCATCGGCAACAGCCCGGGAGCCCTTTTCAAATTTTTCGAATTCAAAAACGCCCACAGGTCCGTTCCATAAAATGGTTCCCGATTCCTCAATCACCTGTTTCATTTTTTCAATACTTTCGGGGCCGGCATCCAGTCCCTGCCATCCCGCCGGGATGTTATCGGCCGGGATAACCTGGGTGTTGGCATCGGCCGAGAAAGCATCGGCGGCAATTACGTCGTGGGCCATGATGATCGAAACGCCTTTTTCGGCAGCAGCTTTTTCGATGTTTTTGGCTGTTTCCATGTAGTCGTCTTCACAAATGGAGTTGCCAATGGTACCGCCGTTGGCTTTCACAAAGGTGAAGGTCATACCCCCGCCCAGAATCAGGTTGTCGACCTTGGGGAGCAGGTTCTCGATGATGGTAATTTTTGACGACACCTTGGCGCCTCCCATAATAGCCGTGAAGGGCCGTTTGGGCGATTCGAGCACTTTGTCGAGGCTTTCGAGTTCGCTTTCGATCAGGTATCCAAACATTTTATCGTTGGGGAAGAACCGGGCAATTACAGCCGTTGAAGCGTGTGCACGGTGAGCGGTGCCAAAAGCATCGTTGATCCAGCAATCGCCGTTTTGGGCCAGTTGTTGGGCAAAGCTGTCCACTCCTTTTTCCTCCTCCTTGTGAAAACGCAGGTTTTCGAGCATGAGCACTTCGCCGGGATTCAGGCTTCTGGACATTTTTTTCACTTCTTCGCCAATGCAATCAGGGGCCATTTTCACCGGAATTCCGCCCAGGAGTTCAGAAAGGTGGGCGACAATATGCCGCAGCGAGTA
>DAIMEA010000274.1:0-5868 GCA_036725585.1 Prolixibacteraceae bacterium
GTTCGCGGATGATCCGGAGAATGTGGCTGCGGCCTTTTTTCGGCGGAATGAATTTCTCAATCCGGTCGGAAAAGAAAATTACGCCGGTTTTGTCGTTGTTTTGTATGGCCGAAAAAGCCAGAATGGCCGAAATCTCGGTGATGACATTCTTTTTGTATTTTTCATAGGTGCCAAACGCACGCGAACCGCTCACATCAACCAGCAACATAACGGTTAATTCTCTTTCTTCCTCAAACACCTTAATAAAGGGTTTGTTGTAACGGGCCGTCACGTTCCAGTCGATGTTCCGGATATCGTCGCCATATTGATATTCCCGGACCTCGCTGAAAGCCATACCTCTGCCCTTGAAGGCCGAATGGTATTCGCCTGCAAAGATGTTCCGCGACAGCCCCCGCGTTTTAATTTCAATGCTTCGTACCTTTTTTAACAGATCTGTGTGCTCCACTTGTGCAATTTTCAGAATTCATAATGCAAAATTCCCAATGACTGCGAATCTTGGGAAATTCCCCCCATTAGCCAGGGGATTAAGGAACTTCCACTGTGTTCAGTATTTCGCTGATGATTTCCTCGGTGGTTAGGTTGGTGGCTTCGGCTTCGTAGCTCAATCCGATGCGGTGGCGCAATACGTCGTGGCATACGGCGCGAACATCCTCGGGTATAACATAGCCCCGGCGCTTGATGAAGGCGTATGACTTGGATGCCTGGGCCAGACTGATGCTGGCACGGGGCGAACCGCCAAAGGTGATCATATCGGTAAATTTCTGTAAACCATAGTCGGCCGGAGTACGGGTTGCAAACACAATGTCGACAATGTATTTCTGAATTTTTTCATCCATATACACTTCGTGAACCACATTGCGGGCTTTCACAATATCGGCCGGCTTCAAAATGGTATTGGCTTTTGGGAACTCTTTCAACAGATTCTGTTGTATGATGCTTTTTTCCTCTTCCTTTTTCGGGTAGTTGATGACCACTTTCAGCATAAAACGGTCGACCTGTGCTTCGGGAAGCGGATAGGTTCCTTCCTGTTCAATCGGGTTTTGGGTAGCCATTACCAGGAACGGTTCGTCGAGTTTGTAGGTATGGTCGCCCAGGGTGATCTGCCGCTCCTGCATGGCTTCGAGAAGAGCCGACTGTACCTTGGCCGGGGCACGGTTGATTTCATCGGCCAGGACAAAATTGGTAAAGATGGGCCCTTTTTTTACCACAAACTCTTCTTTCTTCTGACTATAGATTAAGGTTCCCACCAGGTCGGCCGGTAGCAGGTCGGGTGTAAACTGGATCCGGGCAAAATCGGCATCGATGATCTGGGCTAGTGTGTTGATAGCTAAGGTTTTTGCCAGTCCGGGAACTCCTTCGAGCAAAATGTGCCCGTTGGAGAGCAGGCCAATCAATAAGCTATCGGTTAGGTGCTTCTGACCCACGATGACTTTGTTCATCTCAAGGTTGATCAGATCGACAAACTGGCTCTCCAGCTGAATCTTGTCATTCAATGCTTTGATGTCGGTATGAATGGTCATAATGATACAGTATTTATGTTTTTACTTGTTCTGTTTTTTGAACCACGAAAATAAATGATTGACCAGATTATTGAAATGTTGTGCAGTTAAAAAATGTTAAGTTTTGATTTTCTTGACATTGAGTTTTATCGTACCTATTTTCAGTTCGTTATTCGTTATTTCGAACGCGGATTGACCCATGTGTGTAAACCTGTAACACGAAATCCGGGGAATACTGGATAAAAAATGGGGGATCAGGTCATGGTTTTGTTATAACGTCGTGATTTTCTTAAGCGAATCCTTCGTGAACAAGGCCAGCCAGGGGAAGAAAATGGAAATCGACAGGGAAATCTACCCACAGAAACAAACATGCGTGAACAGGGGCGGCCTGTTCACGCATGTTAAAGAGTGCGGATAGAGCGGAAAACAATTCAATTTGTTAACCCGGGTCCGAAGCTTCGAATACGAATTTTCGTGCAAGGACCGGTGTTATTCCGCCGGGTTTTCTTCTTCGGGCACAATTACTTCGGGTTCTTGTTTTTGCGTTTTTCCCTTCAGGTATTCAGGCAGTTCAAGTCCAGCCATTTTAAAGAGCTCTTCAAAAGGCGGGATGGAACCCAGCATTCCCGAAAGAAAATTCGCGGTTGCCGGTGTTTTTCCGTCTTTTCCACCGGACATCGTGTCCCACACCGTGATCTTGTCTATTTTGAGGTTTTTGATGGCTTCGACCTGGGTTTTCACCAACTCGGGAAGTTTGTCGGCAATCATCATCATGACGGCGCTATTGGCGTCGTTGTTGGTGGATGCCACCAGCTTTTTGAAACCTTCGGCCTGTTTGCTGAGGATTTCAAAAATACCGTTTGCTTCGGCCTGCATTTTCATGAATATGGCATCGGCATCGCCTTTGGCATGGCGGCGGGTTTGTTCGGCAATGGCTTCCGCAGCAATTTCGACCCGTTCCTTGTCGATTTGTGCCGGGACAACGATATCGGCTGTTTGGGATGCTTTATCCCTGTCGGCCCGCACTTTTTCTGCTTTTTGTTCGGCAGCATAGGCCTCTTCGAGCGCTTTAGCCTGGCTGACTTTTTCGGCGGCCGTGGCAACCCGTTCGGCTTCGGCTTCTTTTTCCCGGCGTACCGCGTTTGAATTGGCAATGGTAATTTTGGCACTGTTTTCTCCTTCCACAGCTGAGGCATCGGCTTTGGCTACCTGGATGCGTTGATCCTGAAGAGCATTGGCTTCCCCGATCGACCCGTCACGGTTTTTCTCGGCTACGCTTTTCTTGGCATCGTTGATGGCCTTGGCGGCAGCTTCTTTCCCGAGGGCTTCGATATACCCCGATTCATCGTTGATGTCGGTAACGTTCACGTTGATCAGTTTTAACCCGATCTTTTTCAATTCGGCTTCGACATTCGACGAAACCGCTGCGAGGAATTTATCTCGGTTGCTGTTAATTTCTTCAATTTCCATCGTAGCAACGACCAGACGCAACTGCCCAAAAATGATGTCTTTGGCCAGGTTGCTGATATCGACCTGCGAAAGTCCGAGCAGGCGTTCGGCTGCGTTGGTCATAATTCCATGTTCGGTCGATATACCCACAGTGAAGCGCGAAGGCACATCTACGCGGATGTTTTGCTTGCTCAGGGCATTGGTCAGGTTAATCTCAATCGAAAAAGGGGTCAGGTCCAGGAAGGAATAATCCTGGATAATGGGCCAGATAAAAGCAGCCCCGCCATGGATGCACTTAGCCGAACGGCTTTCCTGCTCCACTCCTTTTCCCACTTTACCGAAGACAACCAAAATGCGGTCAGACGGACATCTTTTGTACCGTTTGAACAGCGAAACAATCAGGATGAACACAAAGATGGCTGCCGCAACAATGATAATGATGATGAAATTTCCCATAAGTTTTTGATTTGATTAAGGTTTATTGTTTTTGATAGGATTTGCTTACCAATAAGATTCCGTTGCTGATCACATCGTTTACCTGAACAAGGCTGCCGGTTGGGATCGCTTCCGGATCGTCGGTCATGGCATCGAGGGTTTGAAAGCCCTGAACGTTGATCTGAATTTGTCCCATACCCGATCGCGATGCAGGGATGGTCAGGTAAACAGTTCCCGTTTTTCCCCGTGCATTTTTCAGTTCCAATCCGCCGCTTTCGGCCAGTTTCCCCATAAAATACATAAGGGTGGCCATCACGGCCATCATGGCCAGTCCCGATACGGTGGCAATGACGATCGACAGGGGGATGCTTAAATTTCCGTGCAGACAGGCAATGCCTACCCATCCGAAAATGGTAAAAAAAGCGACCAGGTTTTTAAACGAAAGGAACTGAAACGGGATACCCGAATCCGAATCGACGGAAACATCGGCATCGCCGTCGGCCTCCACACTGTCAAAATCACCGATAAAAAAGGTCGTAATGATCTGGATGATGAACAGAACAGAAGCGGGGATGGCCACGCACCAATATACTTTTTCGATGGCCGACATGGCTTCCCACCATGTGGAAATACTCGCTGTCATATCTATTGTGTTTGTTTTTTTGTTTTATCGATTTATTTCTCTGTTTTCTTTTTCCGCATTCCATGTCCCCCAAGGAAGCCCCAGCCTCCGCTTCCGATCAGAAAACCAAAAGCATACCAGGCGCCGTTGTTGTTTTGGGCATACATGGTTACATCGTCGCGAAACAACGAAATGATGAAATCGATGGGCGCAATGATCCCGTGCAGCAGCCCTCCCCAGAAACCATAGGTGTGGCCGGTCAGGCAGGCATCCACAACCTCACGTTTGGCACAGGCCGAAAGGAGGAGTAATCCGGAAAAAAGGAACAGGTAAATCAGAAAGGTTTTGTTTCTCACAATTGTTTTCATAGTCATTTTATTTAGTTTTGAACCAATATCGTGTTCCGATTTTAAAGGCCTCTGGTCCCGATTTTTTGATCAGTCGGAGGTTTTTTCGATGGGCAACACCATGATTGGTATTCAAAAAGTCGAGTTTATTACAAAATTCAAATTCCGGGCATTCCCAGCATCCCTCAAAACCTTTCTTTTTTGCACATATTCGAATTTTGCAACCCGGGTTGGCCCCTCCGTTTCGGCAGGTGCGGCTGCAGCGCATGCGTACCATGGCTCCCAGCACAGTATAACATGAGTCATAATGTTCGAAATCCGTAAAAAAGGAAATTTGCGAAAGCGATTCGGCTGTTTTGTCAAAGCGATACTTCCTCAATTCTTTCCGCAGATCGCGGGCCAGGTCGGCAATAACTCCCGAGTGGTTTGGGCAGTCTCCACAATACAGACCACAATATGCAATGTTTTCCATCACAAAGGTGTGTTATTCTTCCATTTCCTTCAGTACTTTTTCGACCTCTTCCTGGGTTTTGTAGAGCTTGTCTTTGCAAAACTTCAGAAGCTGGGCAACCCGCTTGACCTTTTCTGCCAGATCGTCGACGTCGGGTTCATCGTTTTCAATGCTGTTGAGGATGGCTTCAATTTCATCCATGGCCTCGCGGTACGTTTGTTTCTTCTGTGTCATGTCGGATACTATTTTGATGGTTTGGTGCCGGGTTCCGGTTTTGTTTGCTTTTCGACAACCGAGCGGATCCGGCCCTTATAAAGAACGTGTTCCAGTTGGTCGCCGGGTTCGACAGCACGGGCATCTATCAAGGCTTTTCCATTTTTCAGGGTGATGCTGAACCCTCTTTTCAAAATGTTGGCCGGATCGACCAACGACAGGGTTTTTGCAAACCAGGAGATTTGATCCTGATGTTTCGTGATTTGAAAATACGAACGACTTTTCAGTCTTCTTTTACAGTCGGTCCAGTTTTTATGATGGTCGAGCATGATGAGTTTTGTTTGATGGGTTAGTTCAACCCGGATATCCTTGAGTTGATTGTTCCCCCGGGTAAGCGTTTCGCGGCTTTGTGCTCCGAGCCGGTCGGAGATTCGGATCAGCCGGTATCGTTGTTGTTCCAGGGTATCGGCTAAAAGCGGGGCCACCTCTTCAGCACGGTGGGCGAGCAGGAGGGACCAACGTTCCATTTTCCCTTTTAGCAGGGGCCTGAGCAGGCGGAGTGTGGAGTCGATGCGTTGTTTTTCCTGGTTCAGGATCCGGTTTACGCATTGCAGAAAATCATTCTCCGCTTCTTCAATCCGTTCGGCAGCTTCGTCGTATTTCCCGATAAGGAATTCGGCCACAGCGGTTGGGGTTTTCAGTTTGGTATGGGCCACCCGGTCGACGATGGTGTCGTCTTTCTCATGCCCGATACCGGTTAATACGGGAAGGGGAAACTGGGCAACGTGGTAGGCCAGTTCGTACTGATCGAAAGAATTCAAATCCATTTGCGAACCGCCACCCCTGACAATG
>DAIMEA010000275.1:0-5857 GCA_036725585.1 Prolixibacteraceae bacterium
TGGTTGGTTTGATCGGTGTAATAAAATTTGCACCACGAAACGGTTACATAATCCGATGCGCGTACAATGTCAAGATTACCGTCACCGCCATCGTAGAACTCACATTTATGGATGAATACGTTTTTCGCACCTGATACTTCCACGGCATCGTTGTCGGTGTGCGGCCCGATAATCAGGTTCTGAATAATGTAGTTACTTCCCTGTATTTTTATGGCCCCACCATAAAGCCCGGATTGAGCATTCGCACCCATCACCGTTTTGTTTGAGCCAATGCTGACATCCCCAACATCTAACCTGCCATTCACAATGACAACTGCCGGGGCGCTGCCCGATACTGCCGAACGAAATTCGTTAGCCGTTGACACCACAACAGGTTCAGTAGAGCCACCACCTGTTGTTCCCTGCCACCCTGCATAACCATCGGGGCTGGCAATAGTTTGTGCCACAAGGGAAGAAATTCCCGATACTGTCAGAACGATTGTGACTATTGATTTGTAAATGCCTGTAAGCATATCTGACTTTGTTAATTTTTTATGATCTTCCGGATTGTTTTTCCTTCGGAACTATTGATGGATAAGACATAAACTCCCCGGGGTATGTTTTCCATATTGAGCTGAACAATGTTGCATGCCGTTGTCATCTCAATAAATACATTTCCATATAAATCCTGAAGGATAACATTTGAGCCAATCAAGACCTTTTCAAGGTTCAGGTTCAATACCTCAGTTGCCGGGTTTGGAAAAACCTTTATACCCGAAAGGGGTTGAAGAGCCAGCTGTTGGTTACCCGTTAACATTTCTCCAGTTTCCATTTTTATTGCATCGTAAATAATACCCCCTCTGTTCCCTACATCAACCAATTTTAGTGAAAGTTTATTTTCTCCTTTTCTCAGGTAGCCGGCATTTAACCGTAATATCTTTTTCTGATATCGCCCTCCCTGGTTGGCACTTCGGTATACACTGCCATCATTTCCACCTTCAAACATCCCAATCCCATTATCGTTCATGTAAAAATGAACAACAGGGTTGCTCGCGGCACCTGCTACGGCAAGGGTAATGTAGGCAAAGCCCGAGCTATATGTTTCGTCAAGATTAAAAAGGATTTCCCACGTTCCTTTCTTTGTTTGGGCATAATACCAGTCTTCCGCGGGGCTGCTGATTCCAATGGTATATGTAAGGTTTGCTGACACTGAGTCCCAAAGTCCGTAACTGCGAGGCTGATCGGCCAGTTTAAATCCCCGGGCTGTGCGGTCGGGTTCACCAATTTGCCAGACCAGTTGTTCATATTTTTCGGGTGTTAAATTTAGGGTGCCTAAATGGGTTGAAGCCCCCGAAATTTCAATGTTTTCGAATTCAATTTCATCGGTCATTTCGCCTTGTGTGGCAAATACAAAAAGGCTATAATTGCCGGGACGTACATTATCAATACTGAAATCCCCATTTGCATCGGCTTTGTTCCAAAACATATAGCTTTTTCCCTGGTTGTAGATTGGTGATCCATGCTCAGCCAGGACAACCATCATGTTGGCAGGTGAAATGCCATAACGTATATTTAATTTCCCAGTTACAATGGTCCTTTCGGTTGGGTATAAGCGATGGTGCATCCAGGTATATGGCCATTTTTCCTGCTCTGTAACGGCATAATTTTTCGCATCTTCAATAATTGCATCTTTCCCCTCACCCGAGTTTGCATAAATGAAGAAGGGCCCGTATATTTTTTCATCGTCTTTTCCGAAATTCTGCGAGGAAGCGCCAAAATGTTCTCCCTGAAGCATTTTCAATGCCAGTGGGGTTTTGTCGGTTCCATGTACCATAAGCTCCTGTTTCATTGGCCCGCCATTCAGGTATTCATCGCTTGATGAAATTACCCAAAGCCCATACCCATCGTTGCACAATCCATGAACTATATCTTCATCGACATAATTTGCCCAGTCGTACTTGGTGTAAATACTGCCATCGCTAAGCAAGTACGTGGCATCCATTATATCTTCAACGCCGGTAAGGTCGGCAGGTGAAACCATTGGGCCGTGGCGCTGATCGGAAACATACGCGTACGTGAATATATCCGGATCAACCCTGAGTACAACCCGCATTTCACGAAGGTTTACAGTTGATGTGTTTCCTTTCAACGTAATGTAACAATATACACCCGGGGTGTCTCTCAATAAAATATATGCCTGTTCAATGATTAATTCTCCCGTGTTATTGGTGTGCGTTATTTCTACAAGTTCGTCGGTTTGCCGGGTAAGCGTTGCCAATGTTGGTGAAAGTTCATGATATTCGGCCGAATTGTAACTAAAATAAAACCGGCCCTTGTTATTGGCATTGACCAGATCTTTCCCGTTCAAAGCAAAATAATTCACCTGTCCTTTACTGTTTATGGTCATTGAAACAATACCGTTCGACAGTTCGGCAGTTTTGTCGCTGTTTACAGTAGCTGTCAGTGTTTGCGACATTAACGGTATCGTTAATGTTAGAATGACTGCACATAAAAGAATAATGAAAACTTTAAAATTCATTTTGGTATTAATGTATTTTTTATCCGTTAAAATCAGTTTTATAAGAAGTATTTCAAATAAAAAAGATTATTGAATTACAATCTTTTGTGTATACATATTTTCCTCCGACTGTATGTTCAGCAAATATATTCCCGATAAAAAATTCTGAACATCAATTACTGATTTATTTTCAGCGCTGTACCAAACTTTGCCATTCATATCGGTAAGTTCAACCTTCCAGTTTTCCAATCCGGTTTCCAAAAAAATTCTACTCTGGGCTGGATTTGGGTATACCCGTATTTCGTTTGCCTTTTGCATGCTAACATCCACGGATGATTTGAAGTGAGCCTGGAAATCCAGATTCACAGTATCGGTTGCAAGGTTCAGGGTAGCCTCGGTGCTGTAAGTAGCCGTGTCGGTCACAAGCATCCATCTGGAAAATTCATAACCGGTAGCAGGCCTTACAGATAATGTTACCTGCGAATGGGCCGGGTAAACGCCATTGCCCGTAATTTTGCCTTTCAGGTATGGTTCAGGCATAGCGCTTATTCGAATGGCCTGTTGCGTGCAATTTTTCAGCCGGTCGATTTCAGGGAAGCCTTCCAGTTTTTGCAAATCAACCATAAACAAGCTGCACAATTCAAAGGCCCCTTTTTCCTGCAAGTGCGTCCCATCTGAATTCCCGTTAATGTAATTTGGCCAGATTCCTGCCTTCAGGTTGTTGAATACACTGTCGGTTGTATAAGCCTTTCCTTTCTTATTCAGGTAGGCCATGGTACCGGCTTCCATATCAATAAAAGGGACTTTGGCCGAATCGGCAACTTCTTTCATTGCTTTGGTATACGGTTTATGTGCCTGCTGAATTCCCGATCCGCTCCAATTGTTCCGGGGAATCGAAGATAGCAGAACCGGATAAGCTCCTTTTTCTTTAGCGCCGTTAATGTACATATTCAGATAATCCTTAAAGGTTGTTTCCGGATCGGTATGGCGCGAATCGGTCTTTTCATCGTTATGGGCAAACTGAATAAAAAGGTAATCGCCAGATTTTAAAAGTTGCGAAACCACATCCCATTTCCCCTTTTCCTCGTAATAGCTTTTTGAGCTGCGGCCCGAAGCCGCTTTATCGCTAACCGTAATGCTGTCGGAATTAATAAATGGCTGAAGTACCTGCGCCCATCCGGTCCTGGGGTACTGGTCGGAATCGTACTCTGAGGCAGTACTGTCGCCAATAACATATATTGTGGGTTTAGAAGGGTTGGCTGTGCTTGTCGATAAAATAACAGAGAAAAACAAAACAAACACCTTATTTTTAATTCCTGAAAACATTTTTATCTCCTCATTTTAAATGAATACACATTCCCAGTTTCATCGCTTACCCTAAAAATGAATATTCCATTTTCCAATTGCCCCAGATTATATGATGAACAGTTTTCGTCTGAATAAAATAAATGCCCGTACAAATTATAAACTTTTAATCGGGTAAAGTTATCGAAATAGATTATGCCCTTTTCAATACGGGGCATTTTCGAAACGTTGATATTGTGAACACCAACTGTTGACAAAGGCGTATCGATGGCCTCGATGATGCTTTCATAGCTATAATCTTCCGTTTCCCCTTTGAACGGGCTTAGGTTGCCAATTTCACCAACTTCTCTTACATTGTATGTTGGTGTTGTAGCATATGATAATGTATCGATAAATGCATTGGTTTTTGAAAATCCGATAACCAATCCATTGGAATAAACCACATACCCTTTAGCATCGTTATTAGGAGTCCAGACAACACGGTTTCCATCTTTAACTCCAACCGAATTTGGTGCAAGCGGAGCTGTAATCATTGAAACCGGGTCAAACTCATTCGATGAAACTTTTGAGTAGATTTTCGAAAGCAACATAAAGTTATTTACATCTGCAGTTGATAACTGCATACTCCAATCGATACGATTTGAGACATCCACAAACGCTGTACCGTCGGCGTTCATACTTTGATATTCGGCAAAACAAGCGCTTAATTCATTGCCCGCACCCATTGTATTCCAGCCTTTTGGATTTATGTGATCCCCTAAACGGCAATTCAGGAATACCGAGCCGCATTCTGGTCCCCAGGGTCTGCCCAGGTACACATCGCTTGTAGTAACACCATCTGTGGCCAGAATATCACAATCTTTAAAGAAGAAACCGTATCGAAGCGTTTTTCCATTACTCAGGGTAGACTTATATGTGATATCTTCAGGTGCAGAAATATAGCCACCACGATTACTGACAATATCGCACTGATAAAAGTAACATGTACCCCCAGCGTAAATAAAATCGACCCCACCCTCTATTGTGCAGCGAAAATTGAAATAACGTCTCCCCTTTTTCGTCCGGTGTGTATCCTGGTTTCCCAAAATCTTGCAGTTTTTCAGTACCTGCCTGTCTCCTGCCTGGTAAAGGGCTTCGGCCTGTGCTTCGGTTGACGGGTTTTTCACGGTAATGTTTTCCATATAGAAATCGGGTGAAGTAACGGTCATGGTTGGAGCGGTCATGCCATCGGCACTAATGGTTCCTTCTTTGCCTGGATAGCTAATGGTTTTGCCGTGGTAATCGTCCCATATAATTACAACACTATCAACATTTTCACCAATTAAACTAATGATTTTATTAGATGTTTGCCAGCGGTTTCCTATAAACACTTTTTCGTTATAGGTTCCTTTTTTTATGAAAATTGAATAACGGGTTCCATCTTCGGGAACAGCATCAATCGCTTCGTTAATCGAAGTAAAGTCTCCGGTTCCATCCTGCGCCACGAGGAAATCGTGGACTTTTGGCTGAGATATACCCAATTCGAGTGGAATGGTTTCGCCACAGAGGCTGTTCAGGTACACTTCAAGCACCGTGTGCCCCGATTGCACATAAATGTTCCGGTCGTCGGGGTTGGTTGGGTCAAAACCATTAGACAGTTCCCATGCATCGTCCATGCCATCGTGGTCATTATCGGTAATTGTGTTGTATGTTCTGTATTCGGGCCAGCCACCCACATCGGTCACCCGGTCAATAATCCCGGTTAGTTTGTGATTATTAAAGCTGCCATGATAGGTTGCAGTACCTGTAGTGGCTTCATTTATAATCCGTCTGTCGACTGTGTCGCGGGGAAAAGCCCCCGCTTTGGCCATAACAGTATTAAATGCATCGTGTGCTGTTTCGGTATTTACCGGATACTTTACCTGATGCCAGTCTGATTTTAAATCATCAATTGTACAGGTGGGTACATTTTCCTTATACTCGCTAATGTCGAGTCCCAGGTAGTTATCATCATTCAGTTTTTGATTGGCTGAACGATCGATGTAATTTCCACTCAGGTGCCATTTTGTATATGCG
>DAIMEA010000276.1:0-5832 GCA_036725585.1 Prolixibacteraceae bacterium
AAGGACCCCGATCCCACAACACGTTCAGGATTTCGAGCTCGGCGGCAGTCGGTGTGACGGTGTTTCCCATTTTTATCTACGATTTTATTCGTACAAATATATACGACAAAATTCGTAATTGCAAGTTTAACTACGAAAAAAATCGTAAAAACAAAGAGTGAGGATTTAAATATTTATATATAAGTCAGATATGGACTTTTCAAACATAAACGATTGTAAAGCCAGGGCGTTTCAACCCCATGAAGGTAAACACCCTTTACCCGAGTTGATCCAGACCGGAATAATAGGGATACAAGCACTCGCTGAATCGGCTTTCAAGTTAAAACCATTGTCGTTTCCGGAAAAGGATAACACCGGAAAAGGATAAAACAAGAGATCCCAAAAGAATTGCCGGCATAGCCCATAAAGAATTTTCCAGGTAGTTGGGAATGTTCATTCCGAAAATGCTTGCAACCAGTGTAGGGATCATTAAAATGATGGATATGAGCGTTAACTGTTTCATGACAACATTTAAATTATTCGAAATCACCGAAGCAAATGCGTCCATCATCCCGCTTTGTATGTCGGAATATATCTGCGCCATTTCCAATGCCTGTTTGTTTTCAATAAAAGCATCTTCCAACAAGTCTTCATTCAGTTCGGAGGTGATTTTTTTGGAACTTCGGAGTTTTGCTAATACAATTTCGTTCGATTTTATCGATGTAATAAAGTATACCAAACACTTTTCCATTTTCAATAACTTATTCAATTCCTTGTTTTTAATCGATTTTTCAAGATCCTGCTCAATTAAGGAAGTCATTTGGTTGATTTGCTTTAAATAGTTGAGATACAAATTTCCAGAACGCAGAAAAAGCCGGAGGATAAAGTTGATGCTATCGGTTATTTCTTTGTATTGGTCTCTGAAAGGAGAAGGTTGTCCGATGGGCAGGACTTCGTTATCCTGCAAACAAAGTGTTAGGGTAAAATCTTCAGCGATAAAGATGCCCAGCGGGAGGGTATGAAAGGGGACGCCGTTGTTCTTTATTTCAACCGGGATCCTAAGAATGATCAAGGTCCAGGAATCATCAAATTCGATACGGGGCCGTTCGTCCTGGTCGAGAATATCGTTGATCAGATCAAGCGGCAGGCCAAATTTTTCATGCAATCGTTTCACCTCTTCCGGAGTAGGATGGGTAACATTAATCCAGCAATCTTTTTGAGGTTCGTTAATTTCGACGTAACCACCGAATGTTTTGAAGATTTTGATCATTTTGATGTCTCCTTACAATTAATTCTGTAAGGAAACGCGAGTCCCCTACAGAATGGTTAATAACTGAATTTACTATGATAAGGGCCTTCGTCCATTGTCAAAAAAATTTTTTATTTCGGGATGCAAAAGTAATCGTTATTTTTTAAGGTCTGCATTCATTTGTACATTTTTCATTTCGCGGCAATCCGTTGTACTTTCGGAGCAAATGGGGCAAAAACCGGATTTTCCTTCTTTTTGAACCATATTTTCCCCTATTTTTGCGCTTCGAATGAACCATCAACCTGCAATAATGAACATGCACCGTTGGAAGGAAGAAATCCTTTCGCAGTCGCAGACTGTTGTTTTTCCTTTGATGACTTATCCGGGTTTGCCCCTCATTGGCAAACGGGTGATTGACATGGTTACTTCGGGTGAGGTACAATTCCGGTGCATTGAGGCACTGGCCCGCCGATACCCGCAAATGCCGGCCATTCCCATGAGCATGGATTTGTCGCTCGAAGCAGAAGCTTTCGGATCGGAAGTATCGTTTTCGGAAAACGATGTCCCCACCATTTCCCGGCGGATTGTTCACGACCATACCGAAATGGAAGCGCTCCCGGTTCCCCGCCCGGACACTGCCCGGATCCGGGAATTCATCCGGGCTGCCCGGCTCACAGTCGATGCCCGACTGGGTAAGCCGGTGTTCACAGGCTGCATTGGCCCTTTTTCATTGGCCGGTCGTTTGGTCGACATTACCGAAATCATGACGGGGATTTTGATGTACCCCGACGAAATCCATTGCCTGCTCCGGAAAACTACGCAATTTATCATTAACTATCTGAATGAGCTGATAAAAACCGGGGTGAACGGTGTAGTGATGGCCGAGCCTGCAGCGGGTCTTCTGGCCGAAGAAGAGTGCAATGCGTTTTCCTCGTCTTATATCCGGCAGATTGTCGGTGCCGTTCAAAGCGAAACGTTTTTGGTGGTCCTTCATAATTGCGGCCATACCGAAACCCTGGTTGCATCGATGGCGGGCACCGGAGCAGGCGCTTTCCACTTTGGCAACTCGGTGGATATGTGCGCTATTTTACCCCAGGTTCCTCCCGACCGGATTGCTTTTGGCAACCTCGACCCGGTAAACGTGATCCGTAACGGCACCCCGGAAAGCATCGCCCGTGCGGTTCGGCTGCTGAGGGAAAAAACCCGGGACTTTCCTCACTTCATTCTTTCGTCGGGTTGCGACATTCCCCCGGGCACCCCGCTCGAAAATATCGATGCCCTTTTTCAGGATTAATGAGCCCTGGTACATAAGAATGAAATCCTGCTAAAATTTCCTATTTTTGGCAGCAAACCATGCCATGCTGTTCCATTCGCTCATATTTGTTCTTTTTGCGATCGTCTTTTTCCTGATCAACCGTTGGATCGGGAAAAGGGTAAAAGGGCGTCTGGCCTGGCTCACCCTGGCTTCGTTCTTCTTTTACGGGTGGTGGGACGGGCGTTTTTTGTTTCTGATCCTTTTCAGCGGGCTGGTTGATTATGGGGCAGCCCTGGCCATGCACCGTTTCCCCCGCCGCCGTACTTTTTTTTTAATCGCCTCGCTCCTGGCCAACATCGGTTCGCTTTCCCTTTTCAAATATTCGGGTTTTATTGCCGCCAATCTCGATTCGTTGTTTGGACTTACGGGTGGATATGCTCTTACGTCCCACATCGACCCCTTTTTTCTGATCACGCCTGTGGGAATCAGTTTTTACACCTTTCAAAGCATGAGTTATACTCTTGACGTCTATAAGCGCAAACTCGAACCAACAAAGAACATCCTTCATTTTTTCGCCTACCTGTCGATGTTCCCCCAACTGGTGGCCGGCCCCATTGTGCGGGCAAAAGAAATGCTGCCCCAGCTCTTGCAGGTAAATCCCGTATCAAAAGCCGAACGATGGGAAGGGCTGCGGTTGATTGTGAAAGGATATTTTAAAAAGATGGTGATTGCCGACAACCTGGCACCCATTGTGGTGGCTGCGTTCAGCGCCCCCGATACAAATCCTTCTTCGCTTTACTGGTGGGGTGTAATGCTTGCATTTGCCTTTCAGATCTATTGCGATTTTTCCGGGTACAGCGACATTGCACGGGGGCTTGCCAAATGGATGGGGTACGATTTTCCCGATAATTTCAACCATCCCTATATTTCTACATCGCTGCGCGAATTCTGGACCCGCTGGCACATTTCCCTTTCCACCTGGTTTCGCGACTACCTGTACATTCCGCTGGGCGGAAACCGGGGAAGTCGTTTCCGAAGCCATTGGAACATGTGGATTACCATGGTGGTTTCGGGCCTGTGGCATGGCGCGGCCTGGACCTACGTTCTTTGGGGTGCTCTGCATGCTTTCTTTCTTTCGCTCGAAAGAATTACACACCTCGATTCGTGGGTGCGAAAGAGCCGACCTGCCCGTTTGGCGGGCTGGTTCATTGTGACCCTCCAGGTACTCGTGGCCTGGGTTTTCTTCCGGGCAAACTCGGTTGAACAGGCCTGGGAAATTGTCACAACCATGTTTTCTTTTAAGGGCGATTGGATAACAGGCTGGGGTATAAGCGGAACAGTTTTTATCGGGATCATGGTCCTGTGGGAGCTTCTGGTTTCGCTCCGCCTCGATAAAAGCTTCCGGCAGGTCCACCCCATGGCCGAAATGGCGTTTTATGCAATCCTGATCACGATCATCATCTTTTTCAGAGGCGAAGGAAGTGCGTTTATTTATTTTCAGTTTTAACCATGAAGATAAAACCCGATATAGTTCCCACATTTTTACTGGCTGCATTGTTTACCGGCCTTCTGGCAGCTTTTTTGCCTTCACGCGATGATGGCGGCGAGGAAGCCTTGTTTTGGACCCGGAAGACATTTGCCCCGGCAAGTTTCGATGGGGTAATCATGGGCGACTCTCGGGCTTATCGGGGTTTATCGCCCGAAGTAATGGAAAAACATCTGCCGGGGATGAAGGTCCTCAACTTCGGGTATTCCAACGGAGGGCTTAACCCGGAAATGTTTGAAGCTGCCGGGAGCAAACTGGACAAAACGAGCCAGGCGAAAATCATGGTACTGGCCGTAACAGCCAACTGTTTAACAGGCTACACCCGGGGGAACGAGCAATGGAAAAAGGAGCGCTTCCGTTCCCGAGAAGAACGCCTGGAACGCCTTTGGATGCGTCGCTTTCTTATTCGGTTTTCGCCCATCCGCCTCAGCGAATTGGATGAACTTTTCCAAACAGAAACCCCCGAAAAGAAGTACATGAACCGCTACCACCCCGACGGCTGGGTGGAATCGGAAAAGTTCCCGCCCGATACCAGCGAAGCCCTTCCTTCGTATATCAAGGACTTTACCCGCTACAAGGTGGAGAATGCCTACATGGATGAGTTGTTCCGGCAGGTCAAAAAGTGGAGCGATGAGGGTATAACGGTTGTCGCTTTCCGTCCGCCCGTAACGGCATCCATGCGGATGCTCGAAGATACAATGGCCCGGTACAACGAATACGTCATCAAAGAAGGAATAATACAAGCCGGAGGTCACTGGATCGACATCGATCCTTCGGAATATGAAACCTACGACGGAAGCCATCTGAACAAAACTTCGGCCCTCAGGCTCTCGGAAAAGATGGGAAGGGAACTGAAGATACTTTTGGGTAAAGAATGATGGTTAAAGATTTCTGACTTACTACACGGGCATTTTTTCAAAACCGGCACTGGAAAAATTGACCGGGATCCATCAAAAACAACGGGGAGTTCAACTTTCTTAATTGAACATCGGCAACTTAAAAAGTTGCCGTCCTTGGGGAGTTCAACTTTCTAAGTTGAACATCGGCAACTTAGAAAGTTGCCGTCCCGGGGAGTTCAACTTTGAAAGTTGAACATCGGCAACTTAGAAAGTTGCCGTCCCGGGAGTTTTGAAATCCATTTTCCCAAGCCGAAGAAAACCGTTAATACCAAAATAATGGTTGCGCCCGAGGGCAGGTTGGTGTAGTACGATACCACCAGTCCGCTTAGCATGCCCACAAAACCGATAAGGATCGAAGCAAGCAGGATGGTGCGAAACGAACGGGAAAAAAGATTCGCAGTGGCCTGAGGCAGGGTGAGAAGCGAAAGCACCAGGATTACACCCGAAACACGAATACTGGCCACAATAACCAGGGCCGTGATCACAATGAGCAGGTAATTAAAAAAGGCTACCGGGAGATTGCGGGTTCGGGCAAACTCTTCGTCAAAAGCAATCATGACAATCAGTCGGAAAAAAAAGATAAAAAGCAGTACAATCCCCAGCGTAACAATGCCCATAAAAATCAGGTCGACAGTAGAAACCGTCAGAATGCTGCCAAACAGAAAGCTCATCAGATTTGGCGCATACCCGGGTGTAAGCGCAATGAAAATAATCCCAACGGCCATGCCCAGAGACCACCAAATCGCGATGGATGAGTCCTGCCGTATGTTCCCCCTGTCGGTAAAGAAATGGATACCCAGGGCCGACAGAACGGCAAAAACTGCAGCGCCCAGAATGGGGTTCAAGCCAAGAAAATAGGCTATTCCAATCCCGCCAAATGAAGCATGTGTTATGCCTCCCCCGA